>DUUU01000259.1 GCA_012841485.1 Armatimonadota bacterium | reverse complement strand
CCCGCCTATGGCCAGAAGTCGTAGGTGCGGAAACCCGCGAAAACCCCCAAGAGACTCCAGAAAGAGCCGGCCACGACCTCCCCGAGGATGAGTCCCAGGAAGAAGGGGATCGCCGCCCGGTAGCTCTTCAGACCGCCGAAGCGGAGGAGAGCCAGCTTCGCGGTGGATCCAATCACCATCGGCAGCCACAGCTGCGCGATCCCCCAGGAGTTGGCCACCGCGTAAGCAAGCGGATGAAAGGGGAACCACGAGAGGCGGAGGCGCGCGATCCCCAGCAACATCGCAAAGCCGAACCCGCCACCGATGAACCCCATGGAGGTGTAATTGACCGGCATCGCGTTCTTCGTCCACGACTGCAGCCGGTTATACACTTCGTTGCCAAAGCCCGTGCCCCACACTTCCACTCGCCCGGTGGCACAACCGTTGCGATACGCATTATCGAGCAGCAGCCAAAAGGCGCACGGCAGGGCGACGGCCGCCGCGGCCATCAGCGCCATCGCCATGCGCCGGCCGGAGGCGCCGGTGCGCTCCGCCAGCTTGAACGCCTCCATCTGATGGGGCATGGGGTGCGAGGCATAGGTGCGGTTGAACCAATAGAAGAGCGAGAAGATGCTCAGGTTGCGCGCCCCAAGGGCCTGAGTGCCACTCGTCGCGATCAAAATGCTGTGCGGGCCCATCACGTGCATATCGTGGACGGGAAGCCCCACCTCGGCGCGGATGCGGCAGACCAGCACCGCGAGCGCGAAGTAGACAGCAAAGTAGACAATGGCCACCCACCATGTGAGCCCGGCAGTGATCCCGAAACCAATCAGCGCCAGCCCGCCGACCGCCACCCCGATGAGCGCGGCACGATAGCGGAGGGGCTCCGCCGAATCGTCGAGACCGCCCGGGAGGCCGCGCGCAGTCCGCCAGACCCGGGCAAAGTGATGCCGGGCGCCCCACACGCCCATGAGGAAGACAGCCATATAGGCCCCGAACGCTTGCGAGTTGGCATAGGGGAAGACGGAGTCGAAACCGCCGCCGGGACGTGCCTGATAGCTCCAGCCGGTGGCGCTGCCCAGGACGAGCTGCATCTTGTGGAACCAGTAGAAGAACCAGCAGGAGAACGAAATATCCAGCGGCATCAGGAAGGTGAGGCCGATGGCAAAGAAATAGAAGGAGATGTTCACGGCGCCGATGGCGCTCCATGGCCGCTGGGTGAAGAGGAACCCGATGTTCCGGCGCTTGATCGGAACCCCCGGAATCGATGGGAAAAGGTAGGCAAAGCCGTTGAGGAGCGTCACCCCGAAGGCAATCGCGAAGCCGATCCACATCAGCCGGTTGCGCCAGAAGCCGCCCTCCTCGGCCGTCATCTCCAGAGGAAGCTGCACAATCGGATAGGTGAGGCGCTCCGCCTCAACCCACTGCCTGCGAAAGAGGACATTGATGCACAGCATCGTGCCCAGCAGTACCACCCCGAAGCCGGTCCAGCACACGATGGGTACTGCCCACGCCCGGATCACGGCTGGCTGATAGAAGGAGCTATGCCCGGAGTAGTAGCCCTCGAGCACAGCGCGGTCGGATACCGTGAGCCAGGATGGAAGATGCGGCAGGAAGAGATCCGCCCAGGCGTTCTCGGGGGTGGCGAAGTAGAAACCGTGCCCGATGATCCCGAGGAGGATCTGCATGCAGTTGTGCGAGTTGAGCGCCGAGGCGATGGAGAGCATCGCGTAGATGGTGAGCAACTCCGCGCGGTTGAGCGCGAGCGCCGGTCGCCAGCGACGCGCCAGATGATTCGCGAGCGTGAGGAGGAAGAGGGTGAAGATGACGTTGTAGAAGGGTGCCGCGTAGGTGGCGAAGGAGTAGCGGTTGACCTCCAGGTTGACGATCCAATAGAAGTTCGGCGGGATCAGCGCGAGGCCGAGGAGCACGGCGCGACCTCGGATGCACGCGGCCTTCTCCGCCACCGTCGCGGGCGTCTGCTGCGGGTGTTGACCCGGGTATGAGCGCGTCGGATCGGCTTGCATGCCACTCTATTCGCTGCTGGGGGAGGCCTCCCTTCTGCCAGCGCTTCTAGAGCATGCCCCCCGTGTCGCGCAGAGCACGCGGCGGCCCTGCCCGGCAGGGCCGCCGCGTGCTCTGCAAGAAAGAGTGACATGCCCTGGAAGCGCAGGAGGGAGGCATCCCCCAACCGCGAATAGAGTGGCATGCAAGCCGATCCGACGCGCTCATACTCGGGTCCACACCCGCAGCAGACGCCCGCGACGGTGGCGGAGAAGGCCGCGTGCAT
>DUUU01000258.1 GCA_012841485.1 Armatimonadota bacterium | reverse complement strand
TGGAGCAGTATATCACCACGGGCTACAAAGAGGCGACCATCGTCGCGTTCAAGTGCGTGAGCACCTCGCTCTACGACCTCGTAGACCCGCAGATGCTGCGCGCCCTCACGAACCTCACCGTTCTCGATGGCCAGAGCAATGCCGAGCCGCGCATGTACGGGTATGCCATTGCCCGCCCCGAGGCATGGATCAGCCACGTGGATGACGCGGCGGTCATCTACTCTGCCCCGCCCGACCCGGAGATGGGCCTCGAGGAGGGGACGCGCATCAAGGTGCTCATGGGCGCCGGTCCCATCACCACGCGCTTCGTCCTGATCAACTCCACCCCGCAGAACCCTGAGGGTGAGGGCTACGCGACGAAGGCCAGCGGCGCCATCTTCAACACCGCCTACAAGGTGGCCCAGGATATGTGGAACATGGACGAGTACCGCATCCAGCGCCTCGCCAAGTACCGCATCATCAACCAGGGCCTCAACAACCTGCATGCCCTTGCGAAGGCCGAGCTCGAGCTCGCCGACGAGGCCTACGCGGAGCGCAACTACGAGCGCTTCGACGCGCACTCGCGCGCCGCGTGGGGATATGAGTCGCGCGCCTATCCGGACGTCCAGAAGACCGCCCAAGACGTGGTGAAGGGCGTCCTCTTCTACCTGTGGCTCCTCCTGCCCTTCTCCTTCTTCATGGAGAGGCTGCTCTGGGGCTACTCGGATCTTCGCCGCCAGCTCCTCGCCGGCCTGGCCGTCTTCGTGGTCATCTTCGTCGTGCTCCTGAAGGTGCATCCGGCGTTCGAGATCACGATGAACCCGCTGATCGTTCTCCTTGCCTTCATCATGCTGGCGCTTGCCTTCATGATCATCGTCCTGGTGATTGGCAAGTTCGAGCAACAGCTGAAGGAGTACCAGAAGGCGGTCGGGGGCGTGCATAAAGCGGATATTGGGCGCGCTGGCGTCGCGCTAGCAGCCTTCAGTCTGGGCGTCTCCAACATGCGCAAGCGCAAGGCGCGCACCCTGTTCACGTGCATCACGTTGATCATCCTGACGTTCACGGTTCTCTCGTTCACGTCAGTCGTCACCGGGATGCGGTTCAACAAGGTGCCCTCGCCCGGTCAGCCCGCCTACCAGGGCCTGATGCTGCGCGATGCGCTGTGGGCTCCTCTCGAGGAGAGCGCCTACCGCATCATGCACGACGAGTTCGGCGCGCATCATGCCGTGGCGCCACGCGCCTGGTTCTTCAGCAATGCGTACGGCGAGCAGTCCTTCGTGCGCATCACCAGCAACAAGAGCATGGCAGGGTACGACGCGAAGGCGGTCGTCGGCCTCACCTCCGACGAGCAGTACGTAACGCACCCGCAACGCGCTCTCGCCTGCGGGCGCTGGCTACAGCCGGAGGACCGCTACGTCGCCATTCTGCCACAGGCCGTGGCAGAGACTCTCGGCATCAACGAGCGCAACTACCATACGTCCACGGTCCGCTTCAGCGGCACGGATTTCCGAGTGATCGGTATTCTGAACAACAACCGGTTCAAGGGGATCCGCGATCTCGACCGTGAGCCGCTCACGCCCGTGGACTTCATCATGATGGAGAAGCTTCGCCAGCAGGGCAAGGACCTGGGCGAGGCAGGCTTCCGCGAGTACGTCCACCTGGAGCCGGACAACATCATCGTCGTTCCGTTCCAGACGATCATGAACCTGGGCGGCGGACTCCGCTCCATCGGAATGGACTTCGTGACCGAGGACGCGGTCGATGACGTGCTGCAGCGTCTCATGCCGCGGCTTGGCATGAACCTCTACGCCGGCATGGGCGACCGCATCTTCCGGTGGTCCTCCATCGCGAGCACCTCGATCACGGGTATGGGCGACCTGGCCATCCCGGTTCTGATCGCCGCGCTCATCGTCCTGAACACGATGCTCGGTTCGGTGTTCGAGCGGCTCAAGGAGATCCACATCTTCAGCTCGATCGGCCTGGCCCCGAGCCACGTCGGCGTGCTCTTCATGGCAGAGGCGTTCGTCTACGCCGTCATCGGTGCTATCTCCGGTTACCTGCTCGGCCAGGTGACGGTCAAGTTCATCGCCCACTTCAACCTCTTCCAGGGCCTGGCGCTGAACTTCTCGTCGCTCTCCGCCGTGTTCAGCACACTGCTGGTCATTGTGGTGGTGCTCGCGTCCACCATCTATCCGTCGCGTAAGGCGGCCGACGTGGCGACGCCAGCAATCGACCGCTCGTGGAAGGTGCCGGAGCCTAAGGGTGACGAATGGGCGATCCCGCTCCCCTTCTCGGTCACCGGCAATCAGGCGATTGCTCTCAACCAGTTCCTGAAGGAATGGTTCACCGCATACGAGGAGTACTCCATCGGAGACTTCGTCACGCAGAACGTGACCTATCGGGAAGGCGAATCGGAGCTCGGGAAGACCTACTCCATCGACCTCATGGCCTGGCTTGCCCCGTTCGACCTGGGCGTCAGCCAGAGAGTGGAGCTGCGGACTATCCCGACGACCATGGAGGACGTGTTCGAGCTGATGCTCATCGTCCACCGCGAGAGCGGCGACGTCTCCAACTGGAAACGTGTGAACCGGCGCTTCCTGAACACGTTGCGCAAGCAGTTCCTGATCTGGCGCACGTTGGGCACCGAGGATCGCGAGCGCTATCTGAACGCGCAAGAACTGGCAGAAGCGGGTGCGGCTACCGCCGAGACCGCCGCGCAACCGGTATCGGGCTGACGCGTCGTGCGTGCTGTGAGAGGCGCGATGCAGGAGCAGGGGCGTGACGCGCCCCCTCCTGCATCCCCCAGCCCTCGCATCGCACAGCGTGTCGCACATCCCACATCACAGATGGGGGTTTGACCTTGGAAAAGACGGACAAAACGGTAGACGAGAACGCGCAGCAGAAGACCGGGGCAGCCACGCCCGAGGCACCAGAGCATACCGCAATGCATGGGGCCAGGGGCCTCGAGGGGGAGGCGCACCTGGAGGCACTGCCGGAAATCACTGAGTTTGAGGAGGGCTTCTCCTGGAACACGGTGATCGGTGCCTTCTTCGTCGGTATCGTCATGATGCCGGCCGCCATCTACCTCGGCTTGGTGACCGGATCCGGCGTCATCGGCTCCACGGCGGAATGGGTGACGATCATCCTGTTTACCTACATCGCGCAGCGCTCATACACGCGCCTGCGCAAGCAGGAGATCTATATCCTCTTCTACGTCGCGGCAGCGCTCGCCAGTATGGGCGGTCACCAGTTGGCAGGCGGTCCCTTCGCGACGCTTATCTGGAACCAATATCTCGTGCAATCTCCGGCAGCGCGTGCCTTTGGGATTGCTGATAAGATTCCGACGTGGGTGGTTCCCCGGCTTGGCTCTCCCGGTCTCGTGGAGCGTTCCTTCCTGCACCCCGATTGGCTGGCGCCAATCATCCTGCTGCTTATCGGGCAGGTGCTGCACCGCGGTATGAGCATCGGTCTGGGCTACACGATGTTCCGCATCACCTCGGACATCGAGCGGTTGCCCTTCCCGCTCGCTCCCGTCGCCGCTGCTGGAGCTACCGCCCTGGGCGAGGCCGCCGCGGAGAAGGAGTCCTGGCGCTGGAACGTCTTCTCGATCGGCACGATGATTGGTCTGGTATGGGGTCTATTCTACGTCGGTATTCCGACGGTCACAGCCTCGGCCTTCAACGAAGCCGTGCAGCTGATCCCGATCCCCTTCATCGATTTAGTTCAGAACACGGAGCACGTCTTCCCCGGCGCGCAGATAGCCATTGGATCTGACATCGTCAGCGTGCTTGCCGGCTTCGTGCTACCCTTCTGGCTGATCGTGGGTGAGTTCATCGCGGCGATGATCTCCCAGCTTGTCGTTGCGCCCCAGTTGGTGCATCGCGGCCTTCTGCCCCACTGGCACCCGGGCATGAACGTCATCCAAACAAGCATCGCTGCGAGCGTTGACTTTTGGATGAGCGTCGGAATTGGCGCCGCCATCGTGGTTGCCGTTATCGGACTGGCGAACATCGCCAAGTCGGCGCTGGGCGGGCGCAACCGCCGCGCTGGTGGCACGGGCGTGGCGCCACGTACGCCGCCTCCCGGACGCGGCGACTGGTCGATCCCTCTCTCTGTGGGCGTGTGGGCCTTCGGCACGTTCTGCTATATCGGGATCTGCCACTACCTCGTGCCCAACTTCCCGGTCGGGCTGCTCATCTTCTACGGGCTGGTCTGGACGCCACTCAACTCCTATATCAGCGCGCGGATGTTCGGTCTCACCGGTCGTGGCGTTGGCTTCCCCTATCTTCGGGAGGCATCCTTCGTCTTGAGCGGCTACCGCGGCGTGGATATCTGGTTCGCGCCGATCCCGCTCGCCGACTATGGTGGCAACGCGCAGTTCTTCCGTTCCGTTGAGCTCACCGGCACGAAGTTCACCAGTATCCTCAAGGCCGAGGTGATGATCGTTCCGATCATCCTCGCGTTCAGCTTCATCTTCTGGGCTTACTTCTGGCATATGGGTGAGATCCCATCGGCTCTCTATCCCTATGCCAACCGAATGTGGCCTATCCAGTCCATCTACGCGGCACTGTGGCCTACTGCCACGCTCACGCCCGAGAGCAACTGGCTGCTGAAGGCGATCAAGTGGGACGTCATCGGCGGCACCGCCGCCTGTGGCTTCGGCCTCTATGGTATCGTCACGCTGCTCAAGCTGCCGCAGATGCTCTTCTACGGCCTCGTCACCGGCATGGGCATGCAGACGACCAGCATCGTGCCGATGTTCATCGGTGCCATGCTCGGGCGCTTCTACTTCGCGAAGCGTTTCGGCAGCCGCTGGGGCGCCTACACGCCCGTTCTCATGGCAGGCTACTCGTGCGGCATGGGCCTGGTCGGCATGGCTGGCGTCGCCTTGGGCATGATCGCCAAGTCCACGTCGTACCTGCCCTACTAGAGCACGGTTACTCGCGAGCCGGGGGGCGATGGCGACCCATCGCTCCCCGCTTCTCGCCTTTTGTTCAGGCGGTGGCCGAATTGAGGCCCCGAGCTATGTTGGAGCGACCGCGTTTGCCCGATGAGGAACGCCTCTTCCCGCCGCGCGCAATCGGAGGCGCGGGGTGAGGGCCGAGTGGCGCACGCGCATGCTGTACGTCGCGGTAGCGATCGTGCTGATCCTTCTCATGGGTGGGGGCGTTGCCCTCGAGCGTTACCTGGCAACCAGGCAGCCTGCGGTGCTGGCGGGCAGGTGTCAAACGCATCTGCGCCTCCTCGCCAACGGGATGCGGATGTACTCGTTGGATTACGATGAGCGCCTGCCGCCCGGGGAACGCTGGACAACTTGCGTGGATCCTTATATCCAAGGCTCCTTTCTGTTCGGCTGTCCGGCCAGCAGAGACCTGCGTTGGGGCTACGCGATGAACCGCTTCCTCTCGTCGGTGCCAATGCGGGTGATTGCGGAGCCTGCGCAGACGCCTCTGCTGTTCGATTCGGCGTTGGGGATCCCGAATGCGCTCGCTCATCCCGACTTCGCGGCGGCTCGACATCCCGAGGGCGCCAACGTGGTCTATATCGATGGGCGCGTGGGTGTCGCGCATTCTGAACCGTAGCATCTCATGTGTTTGTGAGGAAGGGTGACGATGGCACAAGCGGCTGCCCAGGCAAGGCGGCAGGCGGAGTGGATAACGGTTGCATGGCAAGGCATCTCCGTGCAGGTCCCCGAGGATTGGTATCCCGCGGCCCTGGGCACCGAGCGCGCGTCCGGCTACCTGCGTATCCAGAGCGCCGATGGCCACGCCGTGGAGGTGAAGTGGTTCCAGCCGAAGCACACCGTCGATCTGGAGCGCGAGGTTGCCAAGTACCGCAAGACGCTTGAGCGCGGGGCACGCAAGCGCCGGCGCGCGTTTGAATGGCGCGATAAGCCCAAGGTTCCCGAGCGCGAGTCGCGCCCGGATAAGAGCCGCCGGTTTTTTGCCTGGCGATCCGAGGGCCAGGCGCTCGGAGTGATCTGGTACTGCCGGACCTGCTCTCGCGTCATTCTTGCCCAGGTGGTCATGCCTACGGATCAGGAGGCGTCCGTTCTCGCCTCGCGCATCCTCAATGGCATTGAGGATCATGGCGAGGAGGACCAGGAGCGATGGTCGGTGTATGGACTCGCGGTCTCGGTTCCGACCGGATGGTCGCTGGATAAGCATCAGCTGATGGCCGGCTACACCATGCTCCAGTTCCGCCGGCGGGATCGCGTCATCCGCGCCGAGCGATGGGCGCTTGCCAGCGTGGCCCTCAAAGACGTGGAGCTGAGGGATTTCGTGTGGCAAAAGTCGCGCAAGTTCTGGAAAGATTTCTCAATCGACGTGACGGAGGCGGCGCGGGGACCGCACACGGCCAATCGCTTCGGCGGACACACCCGCAAAGTATGGCTACGCGGAGTCGCGGCGATACGCCGGTTGCTGCGGCGCCCTGCGGCCGATTGGCTCACCGCCCAGGCATGGCACTGCGACGCGGAGAACAAGATTTTTGCTGTCCACGCCATCCATCCCAGGGGCGACCTGGAGGTGTTCGATAAGGCGTTGGATTCGGTGACGTGCCATTGATTGGTTATTCTTGCTCGGGGGGTCGCGCATCGGCCCCGCGCGACGGGAGGGCATGACTCGTCGGGCGTTCCCCTCCCCCGCCTGTTGCCGGGATTACTGTATTGACCATGGCCTTTTGGAGACGTAAGAAGAAGCCGCAGTTGACGCGCGAGCAGGTGATTCACTCGCGGCCATTGCGCAACTCGCTGCTCGAGTGGACCACCACCGCGGATGGCCGGGTGGTGATCACCATCCCCCGCCGTGAGGATTGGCTGGGTAAGATGGTGGCCCTTTTGTTCCACGTGCCGAAAACGCGGCAATTGGTGTTGGATGACGAGGTGGGCTCTTCCGTCTGGCAGATCTGCGACGGCGAGCACACAATTAAGGATATTGTCGATTTTCTGTGCAAGACGTATAAGCTGACACGTAAGGAGGCGGAGGTTTCCGCCACGGAATTCTTGCGCCAGCTCGGCCGACGGCGGCTGATCGGTTTTGCCGTCGAGAAGCCCGAGTAGGCGGAAGCAATCCACCGGAGTCCTTTGGAGGAGAGCTCTGGCGGCCCGGCGGCGCCCGGTTTCCGCTTCGGGCATCGAGAGTTCTTGCGCGATCCTGAGGGATAGCGCGCGATAGGGAGGTTGGACAAGTTGGCTAGCGAGCAACACGCCACTGGTATCAAACGGCAGATCGAGCTGCCATGGTCCAAGGCATTCCGAATGAGCCTGAACAGCATTCGGATTCGCTTTTGGCGCTCGATGATCACGGCAGCCGGCATCTTCCTCGGCATCGCGTTCCTGCAGTCCGTGTTGACCACGTCGGCTATCCTGGAAGCCATTGGCGAGGGATACGATGACACGCTGCGGCTGCGCCAGACGTGGCTCGTGGTGATGTCGCTCCTGGTATCCACCGTGGGTGTCGTCAACTCGATGCTGATGTCGGTGACAGAGCGCTACCGCGAGATCGGCACCATGAAGTGCCTCGGCGCACTCGACAAACTCGTGGTCAAGCTCTTCCTGATCGAGGCGGTCCTCACGGGCCTGGTGGCCTCGGTCCTTGGTTCCATCATCGGAATCACGGCGATGCTTTTCGTGCACTGGCTTCGATTTGGTGGCCGCTTCGGCGTGGCCTTCTCGGGGGCATGGCAGCACCTGCTGCTTAACCTCGCCGCGGGCGTGACCATCGGAACCGTGCTGGCGCTGGTAGCCGCGTGGTATCCTGCCTGGCGCGCTGCCAAGATGCCCCCGGCTGCGGCGCTCCGCACCGAGGTCTAGAGCGTCTTTCATGGCGACGCACGCGGGAACGTGCGCGGTCCCCCGCGTAGCCCTCTCCGGCTTAGAGCCAACGGAGTTGCATCAGCGCGCACAAGGAGTGGAAAACTATGGCATCGACAGCTTATGAGTATATCGTCCGCACCAAGGACTTGATCAAGGAATACACCATGGGCGGCCAGACGCTGAAGGCGCTCAATGGCGTGTCTCTCGACATTCGGCGCGGCGAGTACATCTCGATCATGGGTCCGTCGGGATCTGGCAAGTCCACCCTCTTCAACATGGTCGGCGGCCTGGACAAGCCTTCCTCTGGCACCGTCTTCATCGACGAGGTCGATATGGCCCAGCTCGATGCCTTTGAGATGGCCTGGCTGCGTTGCCGCAAAATCGGCTACATCTTCCAGACGTTCAACCTGATCCCGGTTATGACCGCCCTGGAGAACGTCACCCTGCCGATGATCTTCGCCGGCACCCCCACCGATGAAGCCATCGAAAAGGGCATCAAGCTCCTCCAGACCGTCGGCCTCGGCGAGCGCGTTCACCATAAGCCGACGGAGCTCTCCGGTGGTCAGCAGCAGCGCGTGGCAATCGCCCGCTCCTTCGCCAACGACCCCTCCATCATCCTCGCGGATGAGCCCACGGGTAACCTGGACCTGCGCACCGGCAAGGATATCATCGAGCTCCTCCGCCGCATGAACAAGGACTCCGGCGTCACCGTCATCTCGGCGACGCACGACCTGAAGATGATCGACGTCTCCGACCGCGTCGTCTGGATCCGTGACGGCCGGATCGATAAGATCGAGGCCCGCGAGGATATCGACCTGAAGATCGGCACGATGGACGGCGAGTCCCACTGAGGCATCTACTCATTCGCGTGCAAAGGCCGCGCGGCCATTCGGGGCCCCCGCGGCCTTTGCCCTTTCTCGCCTGCATATCCCTTCAGACACCCGTTCCTACCGCACCCCATCCACTGCGCGCGCATGCCCCCGATGCCGACGTGATCCCCTACCCCATACGCCGGGAGAGTGAGCGTGCGATTCCGAGTGTCCGAGGCGCTTCGCCTACATCGAGCAGCACGGCAACCCGCGAGTGACGCCGGGGGTGACCCGTCCTGCGAAGCGTCAGTGGAGCTCGGGATGCCACCAGATGTTCGAAAAGCGGGTGAGCAGCACCTGGGGATCCGCCGTCGAGGGGTCGTCGTTCCACATGCCGGTCTGAACACCCTCGGCTTCGGCGGCGATGACAACCTCTGCACCGCGACTCTCCGAAATGGGCGCCTTGACCAGTACCTCAAAACGCTTGAAGCCGATCCGCGCCAGCGCCTGCCCCACCCCATAGGCGATCCGGGGCCCCTCCTGACGGAGCCCCGCGATCCCGGAAGCGCGCGGGATCCACGCCGTCACCAACACCCGCTGGTGCATCGGTTCCCACAAGAGGCCCACGATCCGGATCTCGCTTGCGTGCGCCCTGATCCACGGCTCCAGCTGCAAGCGCGAAAAGGCACGCGCCTCCCATTCGCTCATCTCAGGAGCAGGCACGCTGGCGGTGGGGCTGGTCGGGGCTGGATCTGCGGGCGCACGCGCTTCAGCGGGCACGGATGGAGCTGCCGTGGGCGCGTTGGCGGCCGGAGGCGCCGGCTCACCAGTCGTCGCGGGCGCCGG
>DUUU01000257.1 GCA_012841485.1 Armatimonadota bacterium | reverse complement strand
CCACGAGGTCGAGCAGGTCGAAGAAGCGTGTGGGCAAGTCCTCCAGGAGGGCGAGTCCCGGCGTGGGAAGGCGCAGGATGATCGGTTGCCCTGCCCCGGCCACCAGGAGACCGAGATCCGCAGCCAGATCCGGCGGCGCCTGCTCCACGAGGAGCACGGCGGTGCCTGCGCCGAGCGCGAACTCTGGGCTCAGGGCCTCGCCCAGCCAGCGGGCAGCATGGATCCGACCGCCATCCGTCCAGGCACACCACACTCCACCCTGGCGGTCTGTTCCCAGATGGGGATGGCCGCCTTCCTCCACATCCCAAAGGGAATGAGATGACCACTCCTCGCCCCGGGTGGCAATCGCGGCCCTGCCATTGACCACGCCGGCGACGACGGGCCGGCCCTGCAGGAGCGCCAGCGATGGTCTGGATCCGACGCTCCCGCGGAGGGGCGTCTCGCGCGGCAGCCACCGCTCGCCATCTGGGCTGGTGTGATAGCGGATCCCGTCCGGGCCTGCGAAGGCGAGGTGCAGTTCACGCCGGCTGCCGCGTCGCATCACCGGGGCGCGCCCCTCGTTACTGGCGAACGTCTCGCGCCACTCGCCATCAAACCGGTAGACAACAACGCCCCCGCCGCGCTCGCCGGCGATGGCAGGGCGCGCTCCGGCAGCGAGGGCACACGCGCGCAGCGTCACTCCGCGCGCCACAATGGCGGGCGCCGGCTCCCCCATCGGGCCACGCCAGCCCGTGCCTTTGGGGAGGTCTTCCAGGGCACAGCGCGCGTAGTAGAGCGTCTCATCCGCCTGCCAAGCCAGGTGCACGCGGTCCGAGGCGTCAGGAGAGCAGGCGGCGGCCATGACGGGGCCAGGCGTCGCGAGGGGCGCAGCACCCTCCGCTCCCACCAGCGGGATGCGCCGGGAAAGCCGGTCGGAAGGGGAGGCTCCCCCTGACGCCCAGAGCCATACGCCGGCAGGAGAATGGACGAGCGCGAGCCAGGTGCCGCCAGAGGCGCGCCAAAGTCCCATGGGCACGGTGCCGGCCTCCGCGTCGGCGCGCGCCACGGAGGGTCCCCCCGCAATGAGGTAGAGGAGCAGGCTTGCGAGGCCTGCGCGAAGCAGGCGCCCGCCACGAGCACGGCGGGGGGTCGCTGTTGGAGCGAACCGGTCGGTAGGCAAGGCCGTCAGTGGTAGTTCCGCCGCAGCCACTGGAGCTGGAGAGAGGGGAGTTGTTCCAGCTCCACCTGCTGCAGCGCAGCCAGGCCAGACTCGCTGAGATGGAAGCCGCGCGCCGCCGCGGCCTCGACCGGATCGCGCTGTAGCCGGGCACGGAAAACGGGATCGTCGGCGGCCAGGGTGACCATCTGCCGCAGTTGAAGGCTGTCCAGCAACTCCACCGCCTCTCTCGCGCGCGCAGCCAGATCCGGGTCATTCTCCTCGGCCATCTCGATCACGCGCGTGTAGTTATCGATCGCCTGACGAACATCACCAAGCTGCTGGTAGAGCACCGCCTTACGGAAGAAGTTCATCGGGTCTTGCGGGCAGATCGCGGCCAGCCGGAAGGCAATCCGCAGCGCCTGGGCGGTCTCTCCTTCCTTGAGATACGCCGTCTGCAGGAGATCGAGCGCGCGCAGATCGCGCGGGCGCTTGCGAAGCACGGTGCAACAGGCTTCCATCGCCTCGCGGTTGCGATCCAGATCGAGGTAGCACTCGCCCAGGGCCAATCGGATCGCCGGCTCGTCGCAGACGCTCGCCGCCCACTCCAGGCCGGGCAACGCCTCCTCCTGCAGGCCCGCTTCGCGCAGCAGCGAGATGGCGCGCAGAAGATACTCCATGTTCTTCGGATTGAGCGAGACCGCCTTCTGGAGGGCTTCCAGCGCCTCTGCATGCCGGCCGGCCAGCTGGAGCGCCCCGGCCAGCTCGACATAGGCCTGTTCATACGTCGGGTCGGCGCGAATCGCCTCCTGACAGAGGAGGATGGCGTCGTCATACCGCCCCTGCTCCATCGCCAGGAACGCCAGGCTCTTCTGAGCGCGGGCACAACGAGGGTTGCACGCCAGCGCCTTTTCAAACGCCTCAATCGCCTGATCGACCATGCCGTTGCGCCGGTAGACGTAGCCCAACGCGCAGAGCGCATCCGCGTTCTGGGGGTCAATCTGCGCGGCGCGGTTGAGAATGCTGATCGCCTCCTGGAACATTCCCTTCTCGGTGTAGCAGACGGCAAGGCTCACATGCGCCTGCACATACACCGGGCGCAGCGCCGCGGCGTCGCTCTCCGCGCCTTCGACCACCGTGGTCTCTCCCCCCGCATCGGGAAGGGGCAGCGTGTGCAGATCACTCCCGGTGATCCGCTTGAACTTGGCGATCGCCTGGTCGTACTTGTGCCGCCGTACCAGCGCCTGACCCGCCCGGTACAGCTTTCGGAAATCCTTTACCCGTTTTTCCTGTTCCATAGAGGGACCGCCTCCCGGTCCCGGCCGAAGTCCACTCTGCTCCGCGTTCGACCAGTTCCCTGTGCATTCGATTCGACAGGCGGCGACGTGCGTCCTCCCGCAGCTTCCTGCTCCTTTTTCGAAGAAGCCGCTCAAGGGGGCTGCGCTCGGGTGTTGCCCGCGGGCCATTGCGCGCCGGCCAAAAGGCCCGCGCTCGGCTTGACGGGAACACTCCGGGTCTGTCATACTGGCGGGGAACCTGCCCGTCGCCAGGTGAGGAGGGAGTCATGGATCGGGAGAGAGAGCATTGGAAGGTCAATGTGCGCGAAGCGATCGCGCTTCAGCAAGAGTTACGGGAGCGGGTCCGCCTGGAGGATGACCTGGGCGAGGTGCTCACCATCGCAGGGATCGATACGGCCTTTCCAAAACACGGCGGCGAGCCGGTCGCGCGCTGCGCCGTGGTGGTCCTCTCCTTCCCAGAGCTGCACCCGGTAGAGCAGACAACCAGCGTTGTCCCAATCACCTTCCCCTACGTGCCGGGGCTGCTCGCGTTTCGCGAAGGGCCCGCCATCGAGGCGGCGCTGGGTCAACTCGCGGGCCTGCCCGATCTTCTCCTCTTT
>DUUU01000256.1 GCA_012841485.1 Armatimonadota bacterium | reverse complement strand
TATCGCTCTTATAGTCGAGGAGGTCCGCCCGGAGGAGGCCCTCGGCATCGCGGTAGACCACGACGCGGTCGAAACGGCCCTCCACGATTCCATCGTCGAGGAGCACGCTGAAGGGCGTCTCCCGCCAGAGGCGCACCTCGCTCGCCTCCTTGGGACGCGCCAGCGCGCCGCGCACTTCCGGCTGGGCAAGGAGACGGTGGAACTGCTCCAGGACACGGCGGCGCTGCGCCTCGGTGTCATCCGGGAGGGCATGGCGAAGCGCGCGCAGGAGCGTCTCGTCGTCCGGCAGCGGTTCGTCGGACCAGGAGACGAGAGCGAGGAGGCGGTGTAGACGCGTGCCATAGCGGGCGCCCTCCAGTGAATCCAGGGCGCCTTGGCCACCGCGCGCGGGGGAACCGAAGAGCACCTCCACGGGCACGCGCTGATCTTTGCCAAGCGAGCTCGGCGTAACTCGCGGGTAGTTGCGCGTGGGCCGGCCCGAAACCGGTTTCAAGCGCACCGGCGCGTGATGGGCGGCAGCCTCACGTGCGGCCTCCTCGCGTGCCGAAAGACCGGTATACCAGTGAGGATCTCCCTGGGCATAGAGCGTCTCGCCCCCCGCCGGCCCCTCCGGTCGCCCGTCGGGCACGAGGGCATAGCGGAGGATCGCCGCGTGCGAGAGCCCGGGGGACGCCGGCTTGCCACTCTTCAGCGGCTTCAACGGCGGAACCGTCAGATAGAGGGCATGGCGGGCGCGCGTCATTGCCACGTAGAGAACGCAGAGGCTTTCGCTGACCTCGCGCGATCGATGCGCGGCAACGACATCAGCCAGCTCTGGAAGCAGCAGTTGGTGGAACTTATCTGGATAGCGATAGACGCCCCGGATCGGCTCGGTGGGCGACGGGCGGTCGATCACCACCAGTGGCGTCTGACCAATGATCCGCTTGTGCAGCTCCGGGAGAAAGACGGCGTCGAACTCCAAGCCTTTCGAGCGGTGGATCGTCATCACGCGCACCTGCGAGGTGGCCGCGTCTTCGATGCTGGTCTTGCGCACATACTGGACGAACTCGCCGGGGCGCAGGCTCGCTTCGGCATCGAACGCATCTGCCATCTCGATGAGTTGCAGGAGCCGTCGCGTATTCCGCCGGTCGAGGTATTCCGCCTCGGCCAGGACGCGCGCCCAATCGGCGACGACGCGGCCGTAGCCGTCCACCAGCAGGCGGCGCCGGATGGCGCGGGCGATGCGGGCGGCGCACGGGGCATCCACGTGGAGATCGGCGGGCGCGTCAAGCGCCGCCGCCAGGGGAGAATGGGCCACATGGAACGCGGCGGCGGAATGCCCGGGGTGATCGGCCAGAGTCATCGCCGATAGAATCAGCTCCACAGCGGGATCGTCATCCACGCGTCCGGGGCCCTCGCCGCTGGCATCCACCCCCTCGCGCCTCAGCGCATCGAGCATGGCGTGCACCGCGGCGTTCGTGCGCATCAGGATGCCAATCTCGGCCTGGGGCGCGGCCGCGTGCACCTCGCGCACGCGCCGGGCAACGTAATCCAGCGGATCGGTGGCTTCTCCCTCGCCATCACCTTCTTCAGGCGTGTCCGACGCCGCAGGGAAGGTCACCAGCTCCACCCAGCCGGGGAGGTCGCGGTGCGCTTTGTGGGCGTTGTAGCCGGCCCCCCAGGTGGCAGCGACCTTGGGGTACTCCTGGAGCGCTGGGTTGTTCGCGATCCCCGTGAAGACGGCGTTCACCGCGTCGAGGACAACCTGCGACGAGCGGTAGCTGACATCGAGGCTCTCGGCCATGAGCCCGGCCAGGTCCTGTTCCATGCGCCCGAAGATCTCGGCGCTGCCGCCCCGCCAGCCGTAAATTGCCTGCTTGACGTCGCCAACGCAGAAGAAGGAGCGCGACTCGCTCGCGGTGCATGCCTGGGCGAAAGGCCGGAGAATCGCCCACTGCTCCGGGCTGGTATCCTGAAACTCATCTAAGAGCAGGTGCTCCACTCCGGCATCCAGGCGGTAGGCGACCTCTTCCGGAGAGTACTCGTTGGCTATCCCGACGAGGGCGCGGGGGGCATCGGAAAAGAGCATCATGCCGCGGCGGTGGCGCAGCTCATCATAGCGGCTGGCGAAGCGGCTCAGAAGGTGGTAGGTCGCCTCGGTCCGCGCCTTCAACTCGCCGAGCAGAGTGGACCGGGCCGCCTGGAGCAGCGTCTCATAGGCATCGGCTACCTCTAAATCGATGGGTTGCCGGCTAAAGGTGGTCTCGCCTATGGCGAGCTTGGCGGCCAGGCCACGCTTGAGAAATTCGGTCCACTCGCCCGCGCGCGCCCGGGCGAGATCTCCCTCAATCGCGCGGGCCATCGACTTGCTCTTCGCCTGCGCCGCGGCGGCCTCGAGGAAGGCGAACGCCGCATCGAGCTCCGCTGGCAGGGGCATCGGGGGCACACGGAGGCGGTGCCATGCCTCCGCGGGGGCTTCGCGATACAGCTCGTAGAGCTGCGAGGCCACGTCGCTCATCACCCCGACGACCGAGCGCGCCGCTTTCCCCAGAAGCAAGCGGTCCAGGATGTCACGCATCGTTTCGAGGTCGTTGCCGGTGAGCGTGGCGCGGAGGGCATCACGGCGCAAGAGGGCATCGGCGAGGCTCCCCTGCTCCACCGGAGTGATCCCCGGTGGAATGCCCAGCTCCAGCTGGAAGGCACGGCAGAGCCGGTGGAAGAAGCTATCCAGTGTCGAGATGGAGACGCGGTGGAGGCTGCGACAGAGACGAAGCAGAAGCCGCCGGCATTCCGCGGCGCTGAGATCGGGGCTTTCGAGGGCCACGCGCAGATCGGCCAGCGCCTTCTCCTCGGAGGCGGCATCAGCCAGGCGCTTGAGAACCCGCTCCAGGATCTCGCCCGCCGCCTTGCGCGTGAAGGTCGTCGCCAGAATCGTCTCGGGCGACGCGCCCGCGCGAAGGAG
>DUUU01000255.1 GCA_012841485.1 Armatimonadota bacterium | reverse complement strand
AAGGCCTCCGCCAGGGATCCGGGAGGCCACTCCCCACTGCCACCCATGGTCTCCTCCCTGATCAGCACGGACTCGCGGGGTCACCAAGCGCTTATACCCACTTTTCCTCTGAATGAAATGACCCTGAATCCAGGGCCGTCCACCCCGTGGGCCAGATATCAGTGAGGAACAGAACCTGCTCGTCGGGAACGCCCTCAGGCACTTTCCTGGGCCCATAGTCGGCGTAAGGCACGCGCACTGCCTCCGCCTGGCCGCCATCGTAGCCTCCGTAGAGGTCTGTATAGCCGAAGAGGCCGCCGCCCTTCTCCTTCAGCACGCCACCCTCTGGGCCATAGTGCCTCGGATTGGAGTTCTCGCAGTGGACCGGGAGATCATGATGGCAAAACCAGCACGTGCCGCACGCGATGGGAAAGGGCACCACCACACGATCACCCTTCTTCAGGGTATTGACCTCCTTCCCGACCTCCTCAACAACCCCCATGAACTCGTGGCCGAGCACCATTGGCCTCGCCTGGGGGAAGGTCCCGTTATAGATGTGCAGATCCGAGCCGCAGATGGCCGTCGAGGTGGCGCGCACAATGGCGTCTCTCGGGTCCTGGATCTTGGGATCATCTACGTCCTCAACGCGGACATCCTTCGGCTTGTGGTAGACAACCGCCCTCATCTCCATCTCCTCCCATGGGATACCCCCAGGCGAGGTTTCCCCCTCGGCGGCGGGCCAAACCGGGTCCGCAGAGGGGTGGGGAGCGTGGAGACGGGGTGCGGTCTGCTTGGGGCAGGCGCGTTGATGCCTCGGGCGCATCTACTGCGCGTGGGTGGGGCGCGGTGCGATGCGAGGAGCGGGGCCGGGTGCGTCCGCCGCTCCTCGCAGCTTGTGGTTAGGCCTGGTCGAGCATCTCCTGCAGCGGCGAGTCCTCGATCTCCAGGGGAAGATCGACGCGCCCGCGCCGGCGGCTCGACTCGTAGGTGGCAAAGATCAGCTCCGTGGCCTGGAACGCGCGTCGCCCGGAGAGCTCCGGCTCGCGGCCCGTCTTCAGGGCATCGATCAGATCCAGCACCGCCAGACGGAACCCCTCCGAGCCGTGCAGGCCGCCCTCGACGGGAACCGTCTCCCAGCCGGCGCTGCCCTTGGACCACACGCGCAGGTCGGGCCCGCCCGCTACCCCGACTTCGATGACGCCCTCGGTGCCGATCAGCCGGTTGCTCGCGCCCAGGTCGGCCTCGAAGCCGGTGATCATCAGCCCGCGAACGCCGTTGCGGTACTTGAAGTGGCTCAGCCCCTGACCCTCGCAGGGCGCGCCAAAGACGGGCCGGGTATCCCGGATGTCGATCTGCCCGATGACCCATTCGACCGGGGTCTCGTCGTTATAGAAGAAGAGCATGTCGAACCAGTGGGTGCCCCAGTCGAAGAGGTTGCTGCAGGAGGCTTCCAGCCGGCGGAGCTCGCCGATGGCGCCCGACTTGAGTACCTCTTTCGCCTTGCGGAAGACGTGATTGAAGCGGCGTTGGTGGCTGAATGCCAGGAGCGCCCCGGTCGTCTCGCAGGTGGTGACCATGCGCTTCGCGTCGCCGAAGGTGGTCGCCATCGGCTTCTCGCAGAAGATGGCGCGCACTCCTGCCTCGGCGGCGTCGCACACCATCGGCGCGTGCAGGTGCGGCCAGGTGCAGATGCTCACCACATCCAGGCGCTCCTTCTCGAGCATCTCCCGGTAGTCGGTGTAGCTCTTCTCGGCGCCGTACTGTTCCTGGAACGCGTGCGCGTTCTCCTCGACGATATCTGCCACAGCGACGAGGCGCGCTTCCTGCGATGCCTGATAGCCCAGCATGTGCCGGTGTGCCTGCCCGTAGCCCGTGGATCCTTCCGTTTTGTGCGGTCGCCCGCACCCGATGATTCCAACGCGATACTCGCTCATGGAACTCCTCCCGGCGTCTCTTTCGCCACGCCCGGCGGCCCTCCTTGGGAAGGATGCGCCGTCACGGCTCCGCGAAAAGCCCGAGCTCCGAAATGGCCGGGCAGACGGGCGACCCGGTGACGCGCAGGCGCACGCGGTCGGTGGTGATCTTCTCCGATAGCCGGATCAGGCGCTGCGCCCCGATGCCCGTCGCGCCTGCGAACTCCACCCACCGGTCGTTCTCCCAACGGTCCAGGGCGATGGAGTCGACGCGCTGGCCGAGAGGGAGATACTCCCGAACGCGCACGACGTTGAACGTGGCGGGCCGGCCCAGATCCAGGACCAGCTCCGGTGTACGCACGTCATCGTCGGTCGCCCAATAGGTATCGCGCCGGCCGTCGATCACGTGGGCAGGCGCGAAGCCCGGGTCGTTGCCGCGCGTGTTACTTGCGGTCACGCGCGCGTTGCGGGCAAAGTCGGTGGCAAAGGTGGCGTCCAGGATGCGCCGCCATTCGCGGAGCGAGGCGATGTCGTGCTCGTGGATGAGACCGCGCCGGTCCGGGGGCAGGTTGAGGAGGAGGTTGCACCCGCGGCCCACGGACTCGTAGTAGATCTGGAGCAGGTTCTCGGGCGAGCGCACCTGGTCATCCTCACGGGCGTGGTAGAACCACCCGGGGCGGATGGAAACATCCACTTCCGCGGGACGCCAGTGCGTGCCGTTGCGATGGCCCGTGTTGAGCACCTTGAGATCGGCCTCGCCGGGGAGCATCCCCTCCGGGCTGATGGTGGCCCAGCAGGGATCGCCCGCGAACCCGGACTCGTTACCGACCCAGCGGATATCCGGGCCGGCGTCGCTGAAGATCACCGCCTCGGGCTGCAACTCGCGCACGATGCCCCAGGTGGTCTCCCAGTCGTAGTAGGTCTTCTTGTCAATCCGGCGGTTCTCGCGCGCGTCCCCGTAATAGCCTTCGCCGCCGTTGGCGCCATCAAACCATAGCTCGAAGAGGGGCCCGTAGTTTGAGAGCAGCTCGCGCAGCTGGTTGCGATAGTAGGTGAGGTACTCCGGACGGGCATAGCGCGGGTGGTTGCGGTCCCAGGGCGAGAGGTAGACACCAAAGGCGATTCCCTGCTCCTGGCAGGCGGTGGCGAGTTCGCGGACGACATCGCCCTGCCCGCCGCGCCAGGGCGAATGCTTCACCGAGTGATCGGTGTAGGCGCTTGGCCAGAGGCAGAAACCATCGTGGTGTTTGGCGGTGAGGATCAGCCCCTTCATGCCTGCCTCGGCGGCCACACCGGCGATCTGCCCGGCATCGAACGCCGTTGGCGCGAAGAGCTCCGGCGCCTCGTCGCCATAGCCCCACTCTTTGTCGGTGAAGGTGTTCACCGTGAAGTGGATGAAGCCGGTGATTTCCATCGCTTGCCAGCGGAGCTGCCGCTCGCTGGGGATGGCGCCGTGCGGTTTCGGCGCGGAGACGGAGTGGACCCTTGCCATCTGCTCAACAACCTTCCCTGGGTGATGGCCGGCTGCCGTGCTGGCCTGGCCGAGATCCCATTGGCGCCCAGCGCGGTCTCCTCCTGCACCGGAGGACGGGGCTCCGGCAGGAAAACGCGCTCTCACTTGGAACAGAGAGACAGCATGGGCGCGCGGCCAGCAGGCTCGGTGCCCGTAGGATCGGATGACCGGAAGGCAGGAGGATCATGTACCCTCAAAACTCTCTTCGTTGGTGGTCGGCACCCATCCTGGCGCTCTTGTTGCTGGTGCCCATGGTGCCAGGGTTCGGGCAGCCCATCGATAGCGATCGCGATGGCATGAGCGACGCTGCCGAAGTGGCGCTCGGGACCGACCCTAAGACTGCGGAGACGTTCTCTACCATCGTGACACGCAAGCCCTCGGAGAAGGTGGCGGATAAGTCACGCTTCGTTACCGAGGTAGCTCTGGCCAATGCCGGGGGCGACCGTTTCGTCTGGCGCGTCCAGTTTGCCGAGCCGTGGCCAATTGAGAACTCGAATATCCTTCTCTATGTTGATAGCGATAACGACGCGAAGACAGGGCGCGCCGGGCATGGCTGCGAGGCGATGCTCCGCGTGACGAGGGGTGAGGGCGCGATTACGGCCTACGCTCCAGATGGCCAGGTGGTCTCTGGGCCCATGCCCCGAGCCTTCGTGGATGGTCGCTTCGTTTACATCTCCCACGACATGGCGCTCAAGCAAGAGGATGGCCGCTCGCTCTTCCGCCTCATGGTTCTCTCGGAGACCTGGGAGCCTCACGAGGGCGTCGATAGTATACGCTACTTTTCGGCACGGGGGCCCGCGATGAGTGACCGCCCCAAGCTGAAGCTCGATTCAGACCTCACCGAGAGCCTGGGGATGGAGCAGACCTATGGGCCGCGCACGGTGGACCCCCTGCTGAACGCCAAGGAGAATGTGCGTCTGCCCATCTTCCAGTGTGAAACCCAGGGGTTCCGGTTCGTGCCGAGCGAGTACCGTGCGGATAACGTCCTGCGTTCGGGAGCGCCGGCGCGCATCACTGCGAAAGTGCCGCGCGCGGGTACCTTCTACCCCGGTTTTGTCATCCACGACGAGGCCGGACGAGAGGTCGTTGGTCTCTTCGTCAACGGCGAGCGTCAGGGGGTGGCGGTGGCTTCGGTCGATGACAACGACCAACGCCTTTTCTTCCTGTCCAGGCCTGTCTCACTGAAGCAGGGCGATACGATTGAGCTACGCCCCCTCTCCTCGGAGGGGCCCTACCGGATCGAGGACCTGGTTCTGCTGGCGAAAAAGCCCGCGGCCAAGCCGCTGCGCTACGAAATCCGGCATCTGGAAGCCGGCGAGAACCGCATCACCTGGATCACCACGTGGCCGGCGGCGTGCGTGGTGGAGCTAGAGAACGGCCAGAGGATCAAGGAGCCGACCGCGGTGAATAACCACCGCGTCTACGTGCCGGAGATGAAACTCGGCCAGACGATCCGATACCGGATCACGACGGTGACCCGCGAGGGGAAGCCAATCGCCACCCCGTGGCGGCGGCACACCTGGAGGCCAGTGGCCGAGCCTGCCACCAAGCGCGCGGGAAGTGTGCCCCTGCGCGTCGAGGCGCCAGCGGGAGCCACCCTGAAGGCGTGGCCGGTCACGAGTGGGGTCCCCTTCCCGCAAGGCGCGTTGGGTTCGGCGGATCACCTGGCGCTTGCTGATGCAGCAGGCAAGTCGGTTCCGCTTCAGGCAACGGTGACGGCGCGCTGGCCGGACGGCAGCGTGAAATGGGTGCTGCTCGACTTCCGGCACTCGGGGGCGAGCGCGACCTACCAGCTTCGCTATGGGCCCCGGGTGCGTCGTGATCCGCTCCCGCAGGCCTCGGTGCGCCCGCCGGCGCTTGGCGCGCTGACGCTGGTGGATTCTGCAGGCAAGCGTTTCACCATGGACCTCGCGGCCACGCGCGTCGAGGAGCAGGGGGCGCTGCGGGCGTGCTTCTATGGGTCTGGCCAACTGAAGGATGGCGAGGTGAGCAGGCTCGCCTATGTAGTGCGCGCGCACAGCTATCCGGGCACGCCGTGGGTGCGGGTGCTCTTCACCTACGTCAACGACTTTCCGGAGAGCGAGTTCCAGACGCTACGCAGCCTGAAGTGGGACGTGCCCGTGAAGGCGGCGCAGAGTGGCTTCGTGCACCAGCATACCGATGATCGCTACGTGGCGTCTACGGGCGAGGGAAAGCGCTGGTCTGCTCCGCTCGGCGCTCTCTTCGTGCGCGACTTCTGGCAGAACTATCCGCTCGATCTGGAGGTGGGACCACAGGGTGCGGCGTTCTGGCTGCTCCCGCCGCTGAAGGCGGATGAGTATGACTGGGCAAAGGGCTCCATGGATGAGCACCGCCTCTTCTACTGGTTCCAGGCGCTCGAGAACGCAGGGGGCTACAAGCTGCGCCAGGGCGTCTCGAAAACCCATGAGGTGTGGATCGGGCTGGATGGCGCGGCGCCGCAGCACGACCGCCCGCTCATGGCCGCGTGCCCGCCCTCCTGGTACGCCAATTCGAAGGTCTTCGGCGATTTCGCCATCGCCGACGCGAAGCGAGAGGTCGTCAAGGAGTACGATGCCAAGGTGGCCGCAACGCTGGAGGGCTACCTGCAGAACCGAGAGCGCAACCGCGAGTATGGCGCACTCAACTTTGGCGACTGGTGGGGCGAGCGTGTGATCAACTGGGGTAATATCGAGTACGATACCCAGCACGCCTTCTTCCTCCAGTTTGCTCGTTCCGGCGATTTCCGCTTCTTCCAGGCGGGCGAGGAGGCCGAGCGTCACAACCGCGATGTGGATACGGTCCATGCGCATGCGAATGACTATCGCGTGGGTGCCGTCTATTCCCACTGCATGGGCCATGTGGGCGACTACTACGCGAAGAGCCCCTTGCCCGGCCCCCATCAGGGCAGCCCTCGCGGCGGCTTCTCCGTCTCGCACACCTGGTGCGAGGGCCACTGCGACCACTACTTCCTGACCGGCGACCGGCGCTCGCTGGAGACGGCGCGCAAGATCGCGGACCGCTACGGGGTGTACGGCACGACCAACTTCGACTTTACGAACTGCCGCGTCCCGGGCTGGCATCTGATCCTGACGATGGGTGTGTACCGCGCGACGGGCGACCCGTTCTACCTGAACGCGGCCCGGATCATCGTCGAGCGCGTTCTGGAGCGGCAAACGGAAGAGGCGGCGCTGGGATCGGCTGGCGGCGGCTGGCGACGGCGTATGGTGCCCGGGCACTGCCTGTGCGAGCCCGCGCACTACGGCAACGCCGGCTTCATGGTGGGCGTGCTGTTGACCGGCTTGCGCTGGTATCACCAGGAGACCAACGACCCGCGAGTGGCGCGCAGCATCCACCTGGGCGCGCGCTACCTGATCAAGGATCTGTGGATGCCCGCTGTCAACGGGTTCCGCTACACCACCTGTCCGCGCTCTAGTTCAGGCCCCTGGTCCAACCTCCTCCTCTTTGATGGGATCGGCTACGCCTATCAGCTGACGGGGGATCAGGAGTTGGCGCAGGTGCTTATGGCAGGCACCGACGCGGCCATCAAGAGCATGAGTGGCATGGGCAAATCGTTCACGATGTACATTCGTGTTGCGCCGCATGTCCTCGACCTCCTGGCCAAGCTGCGCGAGGATCCGGTGCTGCCGCTTACGCAGCTCAATGTGGAGACGCCCGCGCCCCTCTCGGGAAGCACCACGGTCAAGTTCGACGCGTCGGGCACCCGGTGGCCCAAGGGCGGTACCGGCCGGCTGACGTGGGACTTTGGCGATGGCGCGACCGCCGTCGGCGAGAAGGTGGAGCACACCTACGCGCGCGGCGGGAAATACCGCGTGATCCTGACCGCCGAGGGCGGTGGAGGGAAGGCGACGGCTGAGGCGATGATCAATCTGCCCCCCAAGGAGCTGGAGGCGGTCGCCCGCGGGCGGGCGACCGTCGTCGAGGCAGAGGGCTTCTCGGGCCAGGGTGGGGGGAACGTGCGCATTGTTCCCGATCGCGTCGCGGCGTCTGGTCCCATCATCACCGGCTGGCACATGGAGATCGGCCACTGGCTGGAGTGGAAAGCCACCGTGCCCGAGGCCGGCCGCTACCGGCTGCTGCTCAAGTACTGCAGCGACTCGCCAAACCCCCGGCGGGAGCTGCGCGTGGATGGCCAGATCCCGGCCGATAGCTGCAAGGAGATCGCCTTTCCGCGCACCGGCGGCTTCTCTGTGGGGAAGGATGACTGGGCCTATCTCACCGTGGGCGGCGAGGAGAAGCCGCTCCTTCTGGATCTCACAGCCGGCGAGCACACAATCCGCATGACCAACCTGGGCGATGGCCTGGCGCTCGACTGGCTCGCCCTGATCCGCGAAAAGTAGCACAGAGTGCCATGCGCCGGCCGCTATCCTCGTCAGAGAGTAGCGGCTGGCGCATCGACTGATGTAGCGCATCTGCCAGCCTTGGGACCAACCTGAAAGCCCGGGGGCGTGCGCCTATCCACCGGACTGCTCGCCTGGGATTGCCACGGGAGAGCCCGTCGGGGAGGAGGTCAAGACGATGTCGCTGACTGAAAACTCTCTTACGATTCCGCTTGCATCCGGAGGGGTGATGCGCGTGCAGCCGGTGGCGGCGCATACGTTTCGCATTCGCCTGCGCCCTGATGACGCCTTCGCGGAGCCGGCGCTCGTGCGCTATGGCCTTGTGCGCTCGGAGTGGCGCGCGGTCGAGTTCACCGCGGGCGGGGATGAAGAGACCGCCATCGTGCGCACGGCGGAAGCAGAGCTCCGCGTGCGCCGCGCGGATGGCTGGTTGACTCTGTGCGATGCCAGCGGCCGCCCGGTGGTGGAGAGCGCCGGCGCGCCACGCTCTGACCCGGAGAGCGGCTTCGGCGCGGATTTCGCCTTGAGGGAGGACGAGCGCCTCTATGGCCTGGGCGATGTGACCCGCGAGCGCATCCAGAAACGCGGCGACCGTTCTCAGATCTGGGTGGTCAACGTGAAGTCCTATGTGCCCATCCCCTATGTGATGAGCACCCGCGGCTGGGCTCTCTTCGTGAACTCTACCTGGCGCCACACCTTTGACCTGGGCTGCCGCGTGCCGGACCGGCTCCGCTTCTGGGGCAAACGCGGCGAGCTAGACTATTATCTGATCCTCGGAGACAGCGCCCCGCAGCTCCTCGACCGCTATACCGAGATTGTGGGCAAGCCGGCGCTGCTCCCACTTTGGGCCTATGGGCTCACCTTCGTCTGTAACCAGCAGGCGAATGCCCGTGAAATGCTGGACGACTGCCTCAACTTCCGCCGGGAGGGGATCCCCTGCGATGTGATCGGGCTTGAGCCCGGCTGGATGGAGAAGAACTACGATTTTTCCGTGGAGAAGAAGTGGCACCCCGAGCGCTTCTTTATCCCATCCTGGAGCCCCAAGGGACCGCATACCTTCCTGAGCGCGGCAGATCGGCTGGGCTTCAAGATGAGCCTCTGGCTCTGCTGCGACTATGATCTCAGTTACGAGGAGGAGCGCCAGCTTCAAGCGGAAAGCGCGCTCAAGGCCGAAGCAGAATCGCGCGCGCCGGACGCGGACGACTTCGAGCAGGATGGGCACTTTGCGCAAGGGCGCACGCTGATGGATCACCTCACGCGGCGAGATGAGCCATGGTTCGAGCACCTGAAGAAGTTCGTCGATCAGGGGGCCTCCGCGTTCAAAATGGATGGCGCGCTGATGGTGAACGACCATCCTGACCGCAAATGGGGCAACGGCATGGATGACGAGGAGATGCACAACCTCTATCCGTTGCTCCTCAACAAGCAGATGAGCCGCGGCTTCGCCGAACACACCGGGCGCCGGTCCATGATCTACAGCTCCGGAGGCTATGCCGGGATCCAGCAGTTCAGCGCTACCTGGGCGGGCGATACCGGAGGCGGGCCCAAGCCGCTGGTCTCCATGCTGAACCACGGTCTCTCCGGCCATGTCAACACCAGCTGCGATATGGATGTCTTCACGCCGGCCGGGATCCACTTCGGCTTTCTCCAGCCCTGGTCGCAACTTTGCAGCTGGGCCTACTGGCGCCACCCGTGGCTGCTTGGCAAGGATCTCTTCCCGATCTTCAAGTGGTACGCCCGGCTGCGCTATCGCCTCATCCCCTACATCTACTCGATGGCGCACGTCGCCGCGCGTACCGGCATGCCGATCATGCGCGCCATGCCCCTGGTCTACCCCGATCATCCGGGTGCCGATGACCTGATGCAGCAGTACCTTTTCGGCGATGCCTTCCTCGTCGCAGCCTTCACCGACCGTGTGTCTCTCCCGGAGGGGAAGTGGATCGATTTCTGGACCGGCGAGGCGCACGAGGGGCCCAAAGAGATGGAATGCCATTTGCCGGTCAACCGGGGCGGACCGCTCTTCGTCCGGGCCGGAAGCATCATCCCGAACTGGCCGGAGATGCAGTACGTTGGGGAGCAGCCTGTGGATACGCTTAGCCTGCGC
The DNA here is from genome assembly GCA_012841485.1 of Armatimonadota bacterium. Next base: position 408 of record DUUU01000255.1, on the reverse strand, counting down.
GTCTACCCGCATGGCGAGAGCGAGTTCACGCTCTATGAGGATGACGGCGTTAGCTTCGGCTATCGCGACGGCCAGGTTGCGCAGACGCGCATCATCTGTTGCGCCGCGCGCGATCAGGTGGACTTGGAGATCGCTCCGCGCGCTGGCGCCTACGAGGGAATGCCGGACGAGCGTCGCTTCGACGTGTGGATCTACACCGAGAGCGCGCCCGCGTCCGCATGGATCAACGGCAGCGCTGCCGAATGGCGCTATGACGAGGATGCGCGCGCGGTTCGCCTGCGCGTGGTGGAGGATCCCGAGCGGCGACGATCTGCCCTCGTCCGCTGTGTCTGGTGAGAAAACCGTGGCGATGGGGCCCGAACCGGTGCGCCTGGGATTTCCCGGACCCGAGGAGGGCTCCCTCGTCTT
>DUUU01000254.1 GCA_012841485.1 Armatimonadota bacterium | reverse complement strand
GTGCGTATGCGCATCGATCAGACCCGGCGTGAGCATCCCGCCCTCGCCATCAATGAGCGTAGCGGTGGCGGTAGCCCGACCCAACCCGAGGGAGTCGAAGTCGCCCCCGGGCGCCCGGCCAACGGCCACGATTCTCCCTGCCTCGAGGGCAACCGCGCCCTCGCGAATCGCCGGTCCAGAAACCGGCAGCACCGTGACGTTGTGGATAATCCGCATTAAACGCCCTCCCTCGGCCCGCGCCCTTCTGCCGAGATCCCGGCAGCTAATCTGCGGCTACTTCTCCGGCGGCGGGCCGCTGACCAGCCACGTATCCTTCGAGAAGTCCGGCCAGCAGAGTTGCGGACTGGCCGCGATGGCAGAGCCGCGCATCCATTTCACGTGCCCGTCACAGAAGACCAGGTTTGCGCCTGCCGTGTGCCGGGCATCGATCCGCGCCGCGCGGTCAATCCATTCGTAGTTAGAGTCGGCACACAGGAAGATCTCGGCAGGCGAATCGATTTGAGACATGCTCCTGGGTGGCGTCACTGTGCCGATCCGGGAGTTCATCGCGTAGTCGTAGGCAAAGCGCAGCGATCGATCATTGTTTTGGTTGTTGGACGAAGGACAGAAGAAAACCTCCTTGTTCTTGACGTACGGGTAGACCAGCGGCTGGTAGTTGCCAAAAGTGGTATAGGTCGTCGTGCCGTTGGTATACCACACCGGTCCATCGACATCAGCCCGGTGCCGATCTGCTTCAGATTCGACTGGCAGGATGATTTTCTCGCGTTCTCGCGAGCGCGCGCGAAGACGGGGAACAGGATGGCGGCCAGAATGGCGATAATGGCGATGACGACGAGCAACTCGATGAGCGTAAAGCCGCGTTTCTTCACGGTGCGCACTCCTTTTCTATCGGGGATCTCGCGCCTCGGGCACGGAACACCCCGGGGTTGGTGCTCTGCCTCCACCGCCTCTTTCCACAACAACGTGCTTCTCTCCTCTCCATGTACATCGCCAACTCTGACTGGTCTATTGGGCCAGCAAACGAGGCGCCCCTTTCTAGCTGCCTACTGGAGGGGGCGGTGGCAAAGCCGGCCACCGCCCGTGACGGACCGCGCGGCGCGCTCGCGTCGCAGGAGCCTGCTCCCGCGCGTCTAATCCAACAGTAAGCGAGAGCGCGGTGCTCCGCAACTCTGCGGTCCAAGGAGGGTCTAGCTCATGATCCGAGTAGCACCTATTTATGCGCTGATGGCGGGCCTGCTTCTCGCGGCAGGGCTCGTCCCTGCGCGAGCGGCCGGCGAAGGAAACCTCCTGCGAAACGCGAGCATCGAGGAGTTCGAGGCCGGGCAGGAGCGTCCGACGGCATGGGGTGGCCACCACTTCAACACAGGGGGTGCCTGGGCCGTGGGCGCCGATGGGGGCCATGAGGGCAGGCGCTACCTGATCATCCGATCCGCCACCGAGACACAGCGCGCCTGCTGGCGACAGAAAGTCGCTTTGCCCGAAGGCGCAAAGGCGGTCGCTTTTGGCGGGCACTACCGCACGCGCGGAGTGGCCGGCTCGGGGCAGCGGGGAGCCTCGCTCCGCGTTCTCTTCCATCGCGACGTAGCGAAGTGGGATGAGATCGGCCTGAAGCAGGTGTTCTTCCCGCCCGCCGCGGAGTGGAGCGAGGCACAGGGCCTCTTCTTCGTGCCCGAGGGGACGCGGGCGGTGGTCCTGGAGGTGTTCCACTGGCTCACCCCCGGGGAGACGCACTGGGATAGCCTCTGGCTGCGCGTCGCCACGCTGGACGACCTCAAGAACGTGCCATTCGAGGCCGGCGCCGAGATCGACCGCGAGCCGGTGCCGGGCCGCAACAAGCCCTATGCTCCGGCAGAGGGTGAGACAGTGCGCCTCAACCCACCCCCTTTTCTCTGGCTCCCCTCGGGGCGCGAGGTCACCTACCGCCTGCAGGTGGCTCGCAACGACCGCTTTGAGGGCCGCGACGTGATCTCCCTGGAAGGGCTGAAGTGGTGCGCCGAGATGCTGACGCGCCCGCTGGCGCCCGGGGTCTGGTATTGGCGCTATGGTGTGGACCGGCCCGGCCTGCCCACGGCCTGGAGCCGGACCCGGCGCTTCCAGGTGGCCGCGGATGCCTCTCCCTGGGTCTATCCAGGGCGCGATGCCTTTGCCGTTCCCGGCGCCCGCCCGCGCCTCTTCGTGCGCGCCGGACGGCTGGCAGAGCTGCGCGAGCGCGCCAAGAGCGGCGACCTGAAGGCCACGGCCGACGCGCTGGTTCGCTCTCTCCAGCGCCATCTCGGCGAGGAGCTGGTTCCCGAGCCGAAGCACCTCACGGGAACGGGCCAGACGCGCAGCGCCCAGTACCTGGAGGTGTTCGTCTCCACCCGTCCCCCGATGGATGTGATGGAGCGCGCCGGGTTGGCGTACCTGCTCACCGGCGACCGCGCCTGTGGCGAGGAGGCGAAGCGGCGCATCCTTCACTTCTTCTCTTGGGACCCCAAGGGGAGCACCAGCGTCTCGCATAACGACGAGCCGGCCATGTGGATCATGATGCGTGGCGTGCGCGCCTACGACTGGACCTACGATCTCTTCACGCCCGAGGAGCGGGAGAAGATCGAGGCGGTGATGCGCGTGCGCGCCGCCGACTTTTACGAGCACCTGCGCCGACGCCCCTTCGAGAACAACCCCTACGAGAGCCACTCCGGAAGGATCATCGGCTTCCTCGGGGAGGCCGCGCTGGCCTTCCTTCCCGATTGGCCCGAGGCCCGGGAATGGCTGGATTACGTCACCAGGATCTATTGGGGCGTCTATCCTGCTTGGGGCAAGGATGATGGCGGCTGGAACGAGGGTCCGGGCTACTGGTCGGCCTACATGAGCTTCGCGCTCCACTTCGTCGTTGCCTTGCGCGAGGCGACGGGGATCGACCTGGCGCAGCGGCCCTTCTTCCGCTCCACGCCCTACTACCTACTCTACCTGACTCCGCCCTACAGCAACATATCGCCCTTCGGCGATGGCACCCAGTTCCGGCCGAGCCGGCCTGCCGGGCTGATGTACCAGTTCAGCACGCTCCTGCGCGACCCCGCGATTCGCTGGTACTCGGATGCACTGGGGCGAGGCGCGAGTTCGGACATCCTGGGTATCGTGCTCAAGGATGATTCGCTGAAGGGGATGCCTCCGGCTCATCTGCCGCAAGCACGCCATTTCGAGGGCGTGGGGCTGGCCTGCCTCCATACCCGGCTAACCAACGCTGAAGAGAACGTGAGCTTTGCCATGCGGTCGTCGCCCTATGGCGCCGTGTCGCACGGGCATAACGATCAGAACACCTTCGTCCTCGAAGCGTTCGGAGAGCCGCTTGCAATCGCGAGTGGCTACTATCCCCGCTACGGCTCGCCACACCACGACCAGTGGACGCGCCAGACGAAAGCCAAGTGCGGGATCACGGTCGATGGCGGGAAGGGTCAGGATCGCGGCTGGCACGCCAAGGGCGCGATCACCGCGTTTGTTCACGGGGAAGGCTTCGATCTCGTCTCGGGCGATGCCACTCCCGCCTACGGCGGCCGGCTCACCCGGGCCGTGCGCGAGGTGATCCACGTGCGTCCTGGCATCTTCGTGATCCGCGACGACCTGGCGAGCGGCGAGGCGCGCCGGTACGAGTACTGGCTGCATGCTCTGGATGAGATGAAGGTAGACGCGGCGGCTGGCACCGTCACCACGGTCCGCCCGAAGGCCACGCTGCGCACACGCTTCTTGCACCCCGAAAGGCTCGTCTTCACGCAAGACAACAAGTATGAGCCCGCGCCGGAAACTCGCCCGGATCGCGCCTCCTATCCGAGCACGTGGTATGTCACCGCATCCACGCGAGAGCCCGCGCAGGCGGCCGAGTTTCTGAGCGTGCTCCTGCCGGCGAAGGCGGGCCAGGAGGCCAGCCTGCCTACCACGCGCCACCTGGAGTCGAAAACGGCGCGAGGCGTGGAGCTCCGCTTCCCCGATGGCTCGCGCACGGTCGCCGGCTTCGCGCTTCCGGGCGCCACCGGCACGGTGAGCCTGGATGGGATCTCCACCGATGGGCGCTCCTTCGCGGTGGCATACGATGCGAACGGCCAGCCCCGCTCCTGGCTGCTCTCCGGCGGGCGAACGCTGCGCGCCGGACAACGGGCGCTGGCGCAAGTGGCAGAGCCCTTGACGCTCACCGCAGCGGTCACGGAAGATGGAGGACGCATCGATGCGGCGGGACCGGGCGGCGAGGCGACGCTCTGGTGGCCGAAACCGCCCCGGGCGCTCACCCGCGATGGCAAGCCGGTCCGATTCTCCCAGGCGCGGCAAGGAGCGATCCGGCTCTCGCTGAACCCGCGTGAGGATCGGGTGGAGGTGTGGGCGCGCGCCCCGGTACCGCCTGGGGAGGCAAAGCTGCTCCTGGAAAGCGATGGCCAGGTGGTTGAGCTCACGGGCAGGCGCTTTGGACGCGGGCGCGCTGCCGTGAGCGGCCCGGTCAAAGTCTCTCCGGGTGCCTACCGGCTCGCCGTTCCGGCGGGTATCGATGTGACCGCGGGCGTGGCAGACGCGCAGGGGCGCTTCTGGCTCCGCGGCGATGAGATGGTGATGCTCACCGGCACGGCCCTGCCAGACCGGGTGAAGCTGGTCGCCGCGCTCAAAGCCGCGCGGCTGCCCGCCCAACCGCAGTCTCGCCTGCCGCAGGGCATCACCTACGAGGCGGAACAAAACTGGCGCGTGACCGGCGGAGAGGTCGAAGTGAGCCGGGGCGGGCACGCGAATGTCTCCGGCGGAGCCAATCTCTGGTCGTGGAACTCGGCCGGGAGCACGCTCTCGTGGGACATAGAGGTGAAAGAAGCCGGGACTTACGGAATTTGGTTCGTGGGCGCAACAGAGGTGGGCCTGCTCGCGGAGTTCGCTGTGGATGGCGGGGAGGTCTTGGCGCTGCGCTTCGAGCCGACGGGCGGCTGGGGCCGCTCCGCCGCCGGAGAGTGGCGTGCCTTCCAGGTGCGCACCGCGTCTGACGCCCCGGCCCTCTTTAAGCTGGCTGCCGGCCGGCACCGCCTGACACTCACCAACCGAACCGGCCTGGGTCTGAACCTCGACCGGATTCTCCTGGCGCCGGCACGGTAGCACCGGCAAGCAGCTTGAGAGTCCCGGATTCCGCGGCGGGAAGGGGGTGATTGCCCCCCTCCTGCGGCACTCTGGTCCCGCCTTCGGTGCATCGGAACACCTCCCTTTGGGGGGTGCCAGGAGTGCGCTGGCGAGGCACAGAACGATATAGGCAACGTGGGCATGCCGTGGGGCAGATCCACAGGCGTTCTTTCCACCAGGAGGTTTGAGATGATCCATCCGTTGTACTCCTTCCCGTGGCGTCTGGCGACCGGCCTGGTCGTGGCGCTGCTCCTGCTTGCCGCGGCACCGCAGGCCCGGTGCGCCGAGGAGGAGCCGAATCTGGTCACAAATCCGAGCTTCGAGGAGGGCAACGCCGGCTGGACGCTGCCGGCGACTTACACCGTGGTCGATGACGTCGCCCATTCCGGCAAGCGCAGCCTGCGCGTCCTCAACACCGATCCGGATCGCTACCTGCTGGCCGCCCAGCCGCTGGAGCTCAAGCCGGGAATGATGTATCGGTTTTCCGCGTGGGTGCGCGCCCAGGGCGTTCAGGGGAATGACACCGGCGCGACGATCTGCGTGGAATGGTATGGCGAGAAGGGCTTCATCGGGGGCACCTACCCCGGCGGGATCAAGGGCGACC
>DUUU01000253.1 GCA_012841485.1 Armatimonadota bacterium | reverse complement strand
TCGTCGATGCCGATGAACGCCGGCGTGTAGGGCGTGCCAGCGGCGGCATACTCGTTCCAGGAGCTGAGTGCTTTCCCGGTATCGCCGAAAGCCCAGAAGCCCATGCCCACAGCGCCATGCTGGAAGCAGTGCCAGCTTTGCAGGCGGTGGTACCGGTAGGGATCGAACAGCTTGGCGGGTCCGGAGCACTGGTAGAACCACATCTTCTGCCCGGCGGCGCGGCGCGCCTCGAAGTAGCGCGCGACTTCCGGACCGCCCCGGTAGAAGATCGGGATGTTCGGGCAGACGATATCGCAGAGCGTGATCGCTTCCTGGATCTTCGTCTTGTCAGGCCGCTCCCAGGTGGGATCCTGGAAGAGGGTGATCTCCGGCGCCGCCGCCTTGAAGGCGCGCGCCCAGGCCGCGATGATCTCGTCCTGCGCGTCGGAATGCGGCTCGTCCACCAGGAGGATGCCAAGCTGCTGCGGCTTCATCCCGAGATCGCGCATATGCTGTGCCAGCGCCTTCGCCCACGAGCCAACGCGCCCCGCGAACTCCGGCGTGCCGATCTTCGCGCCCGCGAAGCTAGAGCTCACGCTCGCGAAGACGAAGTAGTTGCGCGCGTTAGGCCAGCGCTTCACCCACTCATCGAAGCTCGTGAAGGAGAGCGGCTGCTTGAGCTGGTGCTGCGCGTCGAACGCCGAGGCATCCGGCCAGGGCAGAACGCTGCGCCGGGCCCACGGCGTATCCACGAAGTGCGACTGCTGGAGGGCAATCGCCGGGCCGAGGTTCTTGGGCGTGAGGCCATACGTCCCGGTTCCGTCGGTGTAGTCCCACATCCCCAGCGAGAGGCGTGGCCGGCCCATGGTGATCTTCGAGACGCGCACGCGCAGCGGCACCGTGATCGGCTGCCCGGCGCCCTCCACCACCAGCGTGCCCTCATACTGGCCCGGCTTCAGGTCGGCGGAGCTGATGGTGAGCCAGACGCGGCGGGTGATTCCCGGGGAGACCGGGATCGCGAAAGCGCCGTCGGCATACTCGGCATCCGGCAGCGCGGCGGCGATGGGCACGCGGTGCGAGGTGTCGGTCCAGGGCACGGCGGAGATACGCAGCCAGGAAGGTCGGGGCGCCCCAGGAAGGCCCGTCACCCGAAGCTTCAACGTCACCGGCTCTTCCGAGGCGTTCGTGAGGAGGAAGTCCTCGGCGCGCACCTCGTTGCTCATCATCTCCACCGAGAGGCGGGGCGCCGCAGGCGCCTTCTCCGGCACCTCATGAGGCGTGAGGAAATCAAAGCGGTTCTTCTTCCAGACGAAGACGCGCGGCAGCCCACGCGTGCTGAGGACGGCCCCGCGCACCGAGAGGATCTGCGCGTGCAGTTCGTTGAGGGGGAAGACCGCTCGGAACTGCACCGGATCGAACTCGGGAAGCTGCGGGATCGCGCGCTCCACGGCATCCAGGCGCTCGTTCAACGCCCGCTTGCGAGCGTCCGGCAGAACCGCCGTCTTCAGAGCCTCCCGGGCCGCTGTCAGATCGGCCGTCAGCCGGAAGACAACCCCCGAGCGCGTCGCGGCGCGCTGGGCCAGCGTCTTCATATCCGTCACGATCTCGCCCTCGGGCGCCTTTGCCAGGAGAGACTCGGGGCCACGGTAGACCTCGATCTCGTCGCAGAAGGTGAACCCACCCTGGGGCGCGGCGGCCACGCGCACGTAGCGACCACGCGTCTCCAGGTCTGCGGTGGCATAGCGGTAAACCGCGTAGCGGTCGGCCGGGGGCAGGCCGTTCTTTGTCGATAGGGTGACGAGATCGCCGACGAAGCGCCACGTCTCTCCATCGTCGCTGACCGCAATGAGAATCGAGCTAGGCCAACCCACTCCGGCCACGCCTGCCGCGGTGTTGTAGGAGAGGCCCGCGATTGGCTGCACCTTGCCAAGGTCGATGGTGATCGTCACGGGCGAGACGTTGTTCCAACCGACGGTGCTTTTCTGCACCCAGAAGTAGCCGGCGCTGTATTTCCCATCGGTGAGCTGGATGATATCTTCGTCATCGGTGCAAAGACCGTAGTTGGGCCGGCTCTCGAAGGTCACCTTGCACCCCAGGGCGATATTCTCACCAGGAGGCTTCAGCAGGCCGCCGCCCTGCACAGATTGGCCCGCGGGTACCTCGGACGGGAGAAGCAGCGCGATGTCGTCGAAAGCGGCGCGGGAGCCCTCGGGGGCTGCCTCATCGGAGGCGATGCACACGAGCGTCAGCTTCTCATGAGGGCCGCTATTGAAGCGCACGAGCACCGGGGTCCAGATCGTCACCGGAGTCCCGCCCGCGGTGACGATATCTCTGCCATCGGGGCCGCGCAGGCGCACGGAAGGCGCGAGCTTGCCGTCACCCTTGATCGCGGCAGCAAGGACATAGTCGGTGTTCGGCTGCACCGTGATGATCTGCGTGGGGCCAACCGCCTTCGCGGGCGCGGGCCCGGTGAAACGAATGCACCCCGGGGCCTGGCAGCCATCGTCGTCCGCGAAGCGAAAGCTCGCGTGACCCGGCTGCCATCCGTCGAGCTTGGCCTCAAAATCCAGGCCACCATTCTTCACCCGCTCTTGGGCGAATAGCGAGGATGCCGACGCCATCAGCGCCAGCGTGAGGATTGCCACTGCTTTTCTCATAAGCTACTTCCTATCCATATCGGCCGGCCGGAGGGACCCCAAGGGCCATCCGGCAAGAACGCCACATGCCTCTGGCAGGGCGTTCCACGGTCCCCGCAACCCCGGGCCGGCGGTGTGGGCAGGCCCAACGCGTGCTTCCATCAACACCGGACGGGCGCGGAAGCAGCTGCCGAGGAAGCGGTGCCCGTGTGGGTTCCGGATCTGGTCGGATCCGGCACCGGTACCGTTGTAATAACTTTTCTGCACGCGGCGCGTCTCTCCTGTAAGGGGCGTTGCGGTGCACTGGGCGCCGGGGTGCGGGCGCCGCCTTAGCGGCCGGCGCCCGCTGGCACCTCGTAGACATGCACGCCCAGGGGCTCGAAGCGATCGGTGAGCCGGCCCTCCCGCACGGGCACCGCGCGCTCCTCGAAAAGCACTTTCGCCTGCGTGGCATGAGCGAGCAGGGGAGAGGCGAGCGTCACTTCACACGCTTTCTCGTC
>DUUU01000252.1 GCA_012841485.1 Armatimonadota bacterium | reverse complement strand
CCCGGTAAAGCGACGCGTTTCCCCGATGCGCCTGGCGGATCACCTCGGGGTCCTGCACGGCGAACCAGGAGGGGGAATCCCCCAGCCACGCGGCCCACTCTGGGCGCGCCGTCTCCGCCTGGTATGCCGCGGTGTTGAGGAGCGCGGGCACGACATACACGGCCCAACACTCGCCCGCGAGCGCGGTGCCCACGGTCACCATCAGGTAGATGAGCACCATCTCCGAGCGAGAGAGCGCCAGCGTCCGGCTCAGGCGCGGCGAGAATCGACGCCACACCAGCGACCAGGAGACGAGCAGGAAGAGCAACACCACCGGGCCGCGCAAGAGCGTATCGGCGGTCCACCGGGCAGATTGCACGATCACATAGGAGAGATGCCCGAAGAGGGTGAGCGGGGGCATGAGAAGCGTTCCGATCAGGAGCGCCCGCCAGGGAATGCCGTTCGGCTCCTTCGCCGGTAGTTCAAACTCTTGTCTCTTCTCCTCCGTTGCCGGCATCTATCGCGTTCCTTCTCTCTTCTCCCCGCAGTGCGCACGGCCCCACAGGCGGGACTCTTTTCCCGCTCGAGGGCTCCGTTTCCTATCTGCCGGGCGCGTCCCCGGCGCTCCCGGGGGGCGCTCCCGCCACACTTCGGGGGCACGCCTATCCCGCGTCGCCTGCCGGCTTGCGCCAGACCAGGGAGTAGCGCCAGAAGAAATGCCGTCGGATGATCGCCCCCGGTAGCTCGGCGGCACACAGCCGGCGCACTTCCGCGAACGTCAGGTACGTATCGTGTCGGCCATGAGCATCCCACGCCGCGCGGATCTCCGCGGGCACCCGCAGGCCCTGCCCTCGAACCAGGCGCATCCCAATATTGACTGGCACCGCCAGGGCGCTCATCACCCGATCCGCGCGGCTCCCCTGGAACAGGTCGAGAACCAGGAGGCCTCCACCCGGTCGGATCGCCCGCCTCACCTTTCGGGCGATCTCCGCGAAGGGAAGGTGGTGCCAGGTGGCGATGGACGCGATGCAATCGTAGGCGCCTTCCTCCAACGCGCACTGCATCACGTCGGCCACCCGGTAGTCGATGTTGGTGCATCCGGCCGAGCACTGGCGTGCGATGCGGATCATCTCCGGGGAGAGGTCCAACGCGAGAACGCGATGCGAGCGCGCGGCCAGGAGTCGCGTGAACTCCCCGGCGCCACAGCCGATGTCGAGGGCGAGTTCGCAGCGCCGTGGCGCGTGCTTCAGCAGGTATCGATGGTAGTGGTTGTTGTGGTCCCAACGTTCCCTAGTCGAGAGCCGGGCAATCCGGTCGAAATCCGCGCGAATCTCATCCACCACCGCCTCCTCTCACGCCTTCATCCGTGGTATCGACGCCAGCCAGGAAGAGGAAAGCCACCAGACCCGCCGGGCTTACTAACCAATCGCCTATGGGGCGCAGGAGCCCGGGCTTTCCATGTGGAAGTAGCTCATGGGCCAGCATCCTGAGCGGGCGCATTCTAGATCGTGCCTCTTACGCCCGGCCTATGGCAAGCCACGATGAGGAGGGAACGATGGGGTTCGCGGTCGAGTTGCACTTCGATCCGCAGGCGGAAATGCGAGTACGGAGCCTCTGGGACGAGCTCGCCCGGCAGGGGATCCGCTCACCGCTGCCACAGATCGGCTCTCGGCCGCACATCAGCGTTGCCGTCTTCGACCGCATCGATCCAACGCGGGTTCGCCCCGAGCTGGAGGAACTCGCCAGCACTCTCAGCCCCCTGCCGCTCACTCTGGATGCTGTCGGCGCCTTTCCCGCCAAGGACGGCGTCGTCTTCCTCACCCCGGTGGTCACTCCCCAGCTGCTGGAGTTGCACCAGTCCGTGCACGCCCGGCTCGATGCACTCGGCCTGCGCGCATTGGAGCACTACCGCCCGGGGCGATGGGTGCCCCATTGCACCGTGGCGATTGATCTGCCCCGCGAGCAGGTGATCCCGGCGTTAGAGATCTGCAGATGCAGCCGCGTCTTCGGTTCCCTGATGCTCGCTGAGATCGGCCTGGTGGAGTATCGGCCGGTGCGTCCCATCTACTCCTTCCCGCTCCGCGAACTGCGGCTGGAAAGCTAGCCGGGCGGGGTGCCCGCGCCTATCACTTCGCGCTGCCCAGATCGCCCTGCGCCTTCTTGAACGGAGCCGCGAAGAGGCTGAGCACGCTCTTGCGCTCGGTCACCACTTCCATGGTAGCGGTCATGCCCGGGCGCAGCGGAAACTCCTGGCCGTGGGCCGCGATAACCGGCCGGTCAGGCGCCACGGTCACCTTGTAGACGGAGCCGAGCTTCTCGTCGCTCTGCGCGTCGGGCGAGACGTCGATCACGGTGCCGTTGACCACGCCGTAATCCTGGAAGGGAAAGGCGTCGAACTTCAGCTTGGCGGGCAGGCCCTTGCGCACGAAGGCGATCCGCTGGTTTGGCATCTTTCCCTCGACTACCAGGCGGGCGTTGGCAGGCGCCACGGTTGCGATGGGATCCCCCGGCTTGACAACGGCGCCCGGGGTGCGCACCTCGAGGGAGGTAACCAGCCCATCGACCGGCGAACGGATGGTGGAGCGGGCAAGCGCCAGATCGAGAGCGGCGATCTCGCTTTCGAGCCGGGCGAGAGCGTTCTCCTTTTCAAGCGCCTCAACGACGGGAGCGCCAGAGGCGCGGATCTGCAGGAGTTGTTCTTCCAGCGTGCGCATCTCTTGCCGGGCATTGTCTCGCCGAACGCGCGCCTCGGCAGAATCGAGTTGGACGAGCGCCTCGTTCGCCTCAACGCGGTCACCCTCCCGGACAAGGATGAACTGCACGACGCCATCCGTCTGGGCTTCGACACGTCGGGTGTAGCCCTCCGGCAGCAGGGTGCCGCGTGCCTCCGAGACGATGTCGAGCACGCTGAAGTGCGCCCAGAGGCCGGCGGCAAGCAGGAACGCCACGATGATGTAGAGCAGGCCGCGAGCGGCCCACCACGGCATCTCCGCCAGGATCTCGGAGACCTCCGGCGTGCTCCCACTCGCCTGTGGCGGCGTCCACGTCTTGCCCAGGGCGGCCAGATCTAGCGGCTCGCCTACCGAGGTCTGCTCTTCCGTGCCAGCCATCCCCTTCTCCATCCTTCCCTTCTTGCCACCCGACTACTGATCCAGTTGCTGGCTGTTCAGGTAGTAGTAAAGCCCGCGCTGCTGCATCAGGCTATAGTGGGTACCCGTCTCCACGATCACCCCTTGATCCAGGACCACGATCAAATCGGCATGGCGCACCGTGCTCAGGCGGTGCGCGATGATGAAGGTGGTGCGATCCTTGAGGATCCTATCGAGGTTCTGCTGGATCGCGCGCTCGCTCTCGTTATCGAGGGCACTCGTTGCCTCGTCGAAGATCAGAATGCGCGGTTTCTTGAAGAGGGCGCGCGCGATGGCGATGCGCTGGCGTTGCCCACCAGAGAGGCTCTGGCCGCGCTCGCCTATCACCGTCTCGTAGCCAAGGGGAAGCGCGGTGATGAAATCGTGGGCGCCGGCCAGCATCGCCGCGCCAACCACCTCATCCAGGGGCGCGTTTGGCCGTCCGAAAGCGATGTTCTCGCGGATCGTGCCGCTGAAGAGCGTCACTTCCTGGGGCACCACGCCCACTTGCGAGCGCAGGCTGGAGAGAGAAACCTGCTCCAGGTCGTACCCATCCAGGTAGACCTTGCCTTCGCTGGGCGCGTGCATCCGCAGGAGGATGCTGGCGAAAGTCGTCTTTCCGGCGCCACTGCGCCCGACGAGGGCGACGGTCTGCCCGGGATGGATCTCCAGGTTGATGTTTTGGAGCGCGTTCCTGTCGGGCCGCGTCGGGTATCGAAACGTCATGTTCTGGAAGACGATGTGTCCGCGCAACGCCGGGAGGTGGATCGGCGCCTTCTTGACCAGATCTTCCTCGGGCTTGGTGTCGTAGACGTCCGTGAGGCGCTCCAGGGCGATATTCGCCTGCTGGAAGTCATCCAGGAGGTCGATAATACTCAAGATGGGTCCCGTGACGTTGCCGACCAGGACGTTGAAAGCCATCAACTGGCCAACGGTAAGCCGGCCCTCGATCACCAGGTGCGCGCCAAACCAGAAGGAGGAAGATGTGCTGCAGGTTCTGAAGCACGTTGCCGGAGGCGCTGAGGAACATGGTGGTAATGGCGCTTCGAAACTCCACGTTGAGCGCCCGCACCATCATGCCTTCCCACTTCCAGCGCGTGGGGCGCTCCGCCGCCATCGCCTTGATGGTATTGATCCCGGTCACGGCCTCCACCATCTGCGATTCCGCCTCGGAATTGCGCTCGAAGCTCTCGCGATATTGCTTCCTCAGAATGGGCGTGACTACCAGAGCAAGGAGAATGAAGAACGGGACGAAAGCGAGCATCACCCATGTGAGCGTCGCGTTGTAGTAGAACATCAACGCGAGGTAGACGATCACCATGATGCCATCGAGGATGACCCCGACGGCCCGGCCGGTGAGGAGCTCGCGGATCGTCGCGTTCTCGTGAAAGCGTTTCAGGATGTCGCCCACCTTGCGCTGCTCGAAGTAGCGCAACGGCAGGCTGAGAACGTGGTTATAGAAAGTGACGACCATCTCCAGGTCGATGCGACGGGTGGTATGCACCAGCAGATACTCACGCACGCCCATCGTCGCCGTCTGGAAAAGGGCGATCAGGAGCATGCCGATGAGCATCAGGTTCAACATCGACACGCTCTGATGCACGAGGACCTTATCTACGATCACCTGGGTAAAGATGGGCGTGGCCAGCCCGAAGAGCTGCAAGACAAGCGAGGCGAGAAAGACCTCCAGAAGCAGGCGTCGATACGGCTTGAGGATCGGCAGGAAACGCCCCAGGCTCGTCTTCGTCTCCTCCACGCCCTCCAGCTTGGGTGTTGGGGTCAGGATGAGGAGGTAGCCGGTCCAGCCCTTGAGAAACTCCTCGCGCGACATCTTGCGCAGGCCCACCGCCGGGTCAGCAACGACGACGCGGTCGGGCCGAACCTCGTAGACGAGGATGTAATGGTAGCCCTCCCAGTGCGCGATGCAGGGAAGCTCGACCTTTTGTAGGTTTTCGTAGGTCGTCTGGATCGCTCGCGCGTGGAAGCCAAGGCTCTCGGCGGCCTCAGCGACGCTATGCAGCGAGGCGCCCTCGCGGCCGACATGCGCCAACTCACGCAGCCGCGTGATACTCACGTGCTTCCGATAGTAGCGCAGCACCATTGCCAGACAGGCGGCGCTGCAGTCCGTCTCGCTCACCTGCAGCAAGACGGGATAGCGGCGAGCACGGCGCGGACGATAGCTGGCGTCATCCGGCTCCGATTCGGGCTCGATTAACTCGGCACCTGGGGGCGCCTGGACCGGCGCCTGTGGCTCGGCCACGCTCTCCCGGAGGTCCGTATCGGCATAGCCGGAGGCGATCGTGATCATCGCCTCCTTCACCTTGGGCGAGGAGGCAATGATCCGGTCGAAATCGGCTTTCTCCAGACGCAGGACGGTCGAGGCCTCGTTGGTGATGATGCTGGCGGAACGGGGCTGGCCCATGAGGAGGGCGAGCTCGCCGAAACTATCGCCGGGCTTGAGCTGCGCGAGGACGCGCCCTCCCATGCTCTCCTTGACGACCCGGGCGCTGCCACTGCGCAGCACGTAGAAGGCATCGCCCTCCTCGCCCTCGCGGATGATCATCTCTTCGGGCCCGAACTCGACGATCTGGATGCAACCAAGCAGGCCGCGGATCTCGGACGGCGACATGGGCGCGAACGCCGTGCACATCTTCAGGAAATTGCGCACGGATGTCTCGGAGATGTACTTGGTAAAGTAGTCGCGCAGCGCCGGGCGTGCTTCGAGGATCTCCTCAAACACCGTCTTGCTCAGGCGCAGTAGCGAGAGGTCGCCTCCGGCGCGGATGGTGTATTGCCGGCGTGAAGTGGTGAGCAAGCCCTGCTCGCCAAAGTGGTCGCCACGGGTGAGCGAGCCCACGGTGAGGTCGGGTCCGTTCTCGTTCTCAGCCACGACGCGCGCGCGGCCATCGGCGACGATGTAGAAGGCGTCCGCCTCGTCGCCCGCGCGGCACACCAGCTTGCCGAGCGTGAGGTGGACATCCTCGCAGCGGCAGGCCACGTCATCCAACTCCTCCTCGGAGAGGATAGAAAAGACGCTCGTCTCGCGCAACAGGTTTCTGATCTCGCCCAGATCCAATGTAGTTATCCTTCTGGCGGCGCCCTGAGAACCCGCTCAGATGGGGCACTCCCCATGCGATGCCCGGAAGGAGCCGGGAGGTGAGGAGTGCTCCTGGGCCGCCGTGGCAAGGCTCTCCGGATAGGCTCTATGGGATCAGGATCTCCTGTCCCATGGCGTCGCGGAGCCGGGCGTGGGACAGGAACGCATCATATCGCAACTGGATCGCCTGCAACTCGGCGGTGCTGCGGGCAATTTGCGCATCCACCAGTTCAATGGGAATCGCAAGTCCAAGCTGGTAGCGGGCCTCCGCCACCTCCAGGCTCTTCCGGGCCATCGCCACGCTCACCTCGCTCGCCTCGGCACGCGCCCGGGCGCCCTGAAGCGCGATGTAAGCCTGGGTCACCTCGGCAGCGACATCTTTCAGAAGCTGGCGGTGGCGCGCCTCCAGCGCCGTGATACGCGCCTCACCGGCGGCACTTTCCTCGCGGTGGCTGCGGTCATAGAGCGACCAGGTCAGCGTGGCGTAGACCAACCACTGGCTGTTGATGCTGGAGCCCGCCAGGCCGCGATCCACCCGCGCGGCCGTCTCGAGCTGCGGCCGGCTCTTCAGGCGCGCGAGCGCGACCATTGCCCGCTCGCGCTCCAGATCTGCCTGCGCGGCGATCACCTCCGGCCGGCTCGCACGGGCAAGCTCAATGCACGCTTCCAGTGGAGCCGGTTCGGCCGGCTTTTCGGGCAACTCCGCCACCTCCGGCACGGGCCCTTCCTCCAGCCCCATGGCGTTTCGCAGCGCGGAACCGGACGCGCGCAGCTCCGCCTCGGCGCCCAGCTTCTCGACACGGGCGTTGGCAATCTGTACTTCAATGGGATAGACATCCACGCCGGCCGCCGTGCCGGCCTCGCGCCGCGCGATCACCATCTCCTTCTGCGCCTGGGCACTCTCCAGCTTCTGCTGTGCCACCCGGATCGCATGCCGCGCGCGCAGCACCCGGACGTAGGCATCGATCACCCTCAGCTCGAGGGCCTGCGCCTCGCGGCGGAGGTTGGCTACGGTGGCGTCGCGCACGGCCCGCGCCAGCCTCACGTTGCGCTTCTGCACGCCTCCGTCAAAGACGGTAGACGAGTGACATGGACGATTGAAAATCATGCGGCCGCGTGTTTGCGGGCGGGCGCGAGTCGTACTCCTCGGCGATGCCGATCCGCAGGCTCGCCTTCCGGGCGACCGGCAGATCGAGCGAAACCGTGGCGGTGCCTCGCACATGGCGGATCGCATCCAGGCTGGGCCAGATCATCCACACCGCCTTCAGCGTAGAGTCGCCAAACACGCGCACCTCGGTGATCGAGCGCACCAGTCCGTTGAAACTATCGCGCTGCTGGAAACGAAAGTTGTCGTTGACATAGGTACCGCCGATCTCCAGGTCCCAGCGATTGGGAGCCCGGTCTATCAAGCGGTAGCCCTTCGAGAGGAAATAGTAGCCACCGAGACGCAGGCGCTTCATGTCATCGTGGTTGAGGAAGGCGCCCGTCGAGTAGTAGTGCCGCCCCCACAGGTTGCGACTATAGGTGAGGCCGAGGGCCGCGCGTGAGATATCGGTGTTCCCCTGCGACTCCCCATGATGGGCGCTCGCGGTGAGGTGCCAGCGGTCCACAGCCGAGCGCCGGCGAATCTCCGTGCCGAAGTGATAATCCTGACGGCGGCTGTTGCCCGCCAGCAAGCCCAGCCCGAGCTGAACGTTCCCCGTCCACTGCACTCTGGGCGGCGCCGGTGGAGCGGCGGG
>DUUU01000251.1 GCA_012841485.1 Armatimonadota bacterium | reverse complement strand
TCCGCTCACTCTGCGAACAGGCGGTGGACGTGCCGGATGGCATTGACTACCTGCCCGACACCGTGCGTGGTGTCGTCATACGCGAGGAAGCTGAGTACGGCGGCGTGCGCATCCGGGTTGGCTATCACCTTGCCGACGCGAGAGACAGCCTTCAGATCGACATTGGTTTCGGGGATGCGGTCGTTCCTCAGATTGCTGCGTACCCTTCGCTCCTTGGACTGCCTGCACCGCAGATCCGTGCCTATCCCCGTGAAGCGGTTGTGGCCGAGAAGTACCACGCGATGGTGCTGCTGGGCATCGCCAATAGCCGGATGAAGGACTATTTCGATCTGCACGTCATCGCCCGTGAATTCCCCTTTGAGGGAGAGGCCCTGGCGCGGGCCATCGCGGCAACTTTCGAGCGCCGAGCCACCCCCGTACCCATCGAGATGCCCGTGGCACTGACGCCCGAGTTCGCTTCCGACAGCACCAAACGTGCTCAGTGGCAGGGATTCCTGAAACGGAGCCGCCTTGTTCTCCCGGTGCCGGATATTGCGGATGTGACCGGCCAGCTTCAGGGCTTCCTGATGCCGCCTACCCTTGCCATCGCTGGCGGGCGGCCCTTCCGGGCCAAGTGGCCTGCCGGCGGGCCGTGGCGTGACGATTCGTAAAGGGCCGCCGGCCCCCCATCCATTTGGCGGACGGTTCTTGAGTCTTCTCCTCGACCCACGCCTGAAGGGCCTTCCTGGGAAACCGAACGGATCGGCCTATCCGCACGCAAGGCAGCCCCCCGCGTCTCGCGAGGACGAACACCTGCGCCCGACTCACTCCCAGCACCTTGGCCGCCTCTTCGGAACGGAGCAGGATGCGGTCGTCACGCTCAGTCTGCGGCGCTGACGCAAGCGGCTCGGAATCACCGGCGCGGGCGATCCCAGCACCTTGCAGATGCCCAACATTTCCTGGAGAACCGCCGTCTGCCTCAAGGAGAACCTTGAGTGCGGCCTGCATCGCGGCCACCAGCGCACGGCGGAGTACACTCTCATCGCTTTCGCTGGCTTGTTCCCTGCGCATATCTCGCTCCTCCCTTGTTCTCATTGCCCGCCCGATATCCGCTGGCAAAGCGGTACGTCAGTCGGCATCCCACTCAACGCCGGCACATGCGAACAGATTCCGGCACCCATCTCGGCGGCTCCTCTTTGCTCGGGGCATCTGAACCGGAAAGGACTCTGCGCTGTCAGAGCGGGAGAACACGACGATGGCAGCGAATATCTCATCGGGGGCCGGTCACTCCCTTTTCCGGTTCTCGGACTGCCCGAGAAGCGACACCTGGAGAAGGTCGGCGGCGCTGATCCTCGTCGCAGGGCGGGGGAGCGGAACAGGGAGCAAAACGATCAGCGGAGTCTGGTTCGATTGGAATCACTCCGCAAGGACTGACTAGGTAAACAGGGGACATGACTAACTGTGAAGCTCGGTTTGCACAGGTTTGTTCTGTGTTTCCGAGCGCTCACTGCTTCTCATAATCCCTTGGTTGCAGGTTCGAATCCTGCTCGGCCCACCATCCATACCTCACCATACCTACTAATACATGAACAAACGGCCGACGGTTCAGATGGGCCGCCGGCTGTTGGCAACCCGTCTGCAACCCAATCCTCTCGGGGCTGCCTGTCAGGCCGCCTCGGGGGCACTGCTACTGTCGGGTGTGCGCTCGCCGCGGAAAAGGGCATCGATGCGGGCAGCATCGTTACGTTGCTGGTGCGGCAGGACATGGCCGTACGTCTGGAGCGTGAATCCGACGCTTGCGTGGCCCAGGCGCTCGCTGATCGCTTTGGGATTCGCGCCGACGGCAGCGAGGATGTTCACGTGGCTGTGGCGCAGATCGTGAAACCCGATGCGGGGCGCGACGCCGTGCTTGACCCGCGCGTCGTCCGCGGCGAAGGCCGCTCCACACCCGCCCTGCGGCTTTCGGCATACCCATCCGCGTTTGTCCTTGGCCCAGAAGACCGTTGTCTTCCCGCATTCGGGACACACACGCTGGTCCTGAATGCGCCTGAGGGCGTCATCCACTGCGTGACACACCGGCCTGCCATCAGGGAGGCAGCAGACCAGATCGCCGTCCTCGTAGTCGCGGCCTCGCTCCTCCTTCCACTAGGTCTGCTCGGCCTGGTGCTGGCGGAGGATATCGGCGAGCACACTCGGCATGGCGATTTCCCTGCGGCCCCGTGCCGCCTTCGATTCCTTAAACCGGGGCGGCTTGGCATTGTAGTCGAGACTGCGGCGGACCGTGATGATGCCGGCGTCGATGTAGTGCGCCCCTGAAGTTGGACACATGGGATGAACAATGCTATGATGTCCAAGACAGGAGCGAAGAGTGAGAGAGCGTCGGAGTTTCACCCCGGAGTTCAAGGCCAAGGTGGTGCTGGAGGTACTCTCGGGCACCCGGAGTGCGGCGGCGGTCTGCCGCGAGTACGGCATCAAGTCGGATCTCCTCTCCCGCTGGAAGGCGACCTTCCTGGAGCGGGATCCACTGGCCTTCGAGAGTGCGGAGCGCCGCAACGAGGAGCAGGCGCGGGTCGCGGAGTTGGAGCGGCTGGTCGGCCGGCAGGCGATGGAACTGGAGATCCTAAAAGGGGGATCCAGAGCCTTGGTTGCACTGTCGAGCAGAGGCAAGCGGTAGCCGACGAGTTGGCCACCCAGTTCCCGGTGGCTACCGTCTGCCGGCTGCTGCAGGTGCCCCGCAGCAGCCACTACTACCGCTCGACAGACCAGCACGACGACACGTCGGTGAAGGCGGCCATCGAGGCGGTGGCGGGCGAGTGGGTGACCTACGGCTACCGCCGAGTGACTGCAGAGCTGCGCCGCCGGGGTGTGGTGGTCAACACCAAGCGCGTGCGCCGGCTGATGCGTGAAATGGGCCTCGCGGGGAAGGTCGTCAGGCGTCGCCGAAGGACGACGAACAGCGACCACCCCTTCCCGCGGTACCACAACTTGGTGCAGGAACTGGTCATCGACCGGCCGGACCAGGTGTGGGTGGCGGACATCACTTACATCCGGCTGTGCCAGGAGTTCGTCTACCTGGCGGTGATCATGGACGTGTTCACGCGGTGCATCCGGAGCTGGTACCTGGGGCGGAACCTGGACCAGGGGTTGATGCTGACAGCCCTCAGGGGCGCATTGGAGCATCGAGCTCCCGAGATCCACCACTCGGACCAGGGCGTGCAGTATGCCGCCTCGGACTACGTGCGTATCCTGAAGGACCGCGACGCGGGATGCGAGGAAGAGCAGTCGGTTGGGGTCCGGGAGTAACAAGTGCCTGCGCGCGGGCCAGGGTTAGGGCGCTCTGCCGGCCCTCGCAGGATTGTGGTGGGATGCCGGCCGACGCATGCCACCTACCATTGGAGATGAGAGAAGGAATGGATTTCTTCCAGGAACTCCTGCGCTCGGGTGGGCCACTCGCTGGGCGGAAAAGGTCCCGTGCGGGCGATTGGCATCGACTTCGGCACCACAAACTCCGCGGTGGCTGAGGTAGTATGGGATCCGGCGAGTAGCGAGCCGCCGCGGGCACAGTGCCTGACGGTGGACCAGGAGACGCTGGAGGGCGTGAAGACGGATGTCCTGGTGCCCTCGGTGGTGGCGCTTCACGCCGGCAAGGAGTGGGTCGGCGAGGGTGCGAAGCGCCTGCGTGCCCGTGCGCCCGAGTTGGGGTTGCGCCAGAACGAGTCGCTGTTCTACGAGTGCAAGAATGGCATCGGCCTGCGGCGCACCTACCAGCGGGCCCCGGAGGGGTACCGGCGCGCCGCGGAGATCGGCGGGGTGGTCCTCCGTTTCCTCTCCGAGGCGGCTCGCGAGCAGGGCGACGAGCCCGCGCGGACGGTGGTGACCGTGCCGGCCTCGTTCCAGGCGAGCCAGCGGAATGATACGGCCTCAGCGGCGCGATGTGCCGGCCTGGAGTTGACGGGTGGCGATCTGCTGGACGAACCGGTCGCAACGTTCCTGGACTACTGCATGTCCTATCTTGATGACGATTTCGTCTCTCCCGGCAACACTCAGCGCCTGGTCGTCTTTGACTTCGGTGGTGGCACGTGCGACGTGGCCGTGTTCGACATCCACGCAGAGAGGAAGGACGGCCGGCTGACCATCGCGCCCCGGGGCAGCCAATATGCGAGCCACGACTACCAGCGACTGCTGAAGGAGCACGGCCTGCTCCCCTCGATGAGCCGGAAGGGCAATTGCTGGGACAACGCCGCCATGGAGTCCTTCTTCCGCACGCTCAAGACGGAACTGATCGGCAACGGGATGTTTCGCACGCGGGAGGAAGCCCGGCGGGAGGGGTTCGCCTTCATCGAGGTGTGGTATAACCGGCAGCGGCTGCATCCCGCGCTCGGCTATCGGAGCCCCGAGGAGTACGAGAATCTGGTCAAAGCCCTGTAGCAGATTGTCCACAAAACCGGGGCAGGAACACCAACGGATTGCCTAGCCAGGAAATGGCATCACTGGTCCACTCGCGAGCCCCGCCAAGGCGAGGGCCAGCGCGTTGCGTTCCCGGCTTCTGCCGTCCCTTCGCACATCCGCCGTGAGGTCGGCGAGGCGGTTCATGTTCACAGGACGGAGGATCACTTGAGCGCGCGCATGGCCGAACACCGGGTCGCTGATACCGATCCGGGCTTCCTGTGCGCCGGCATCCAGCGTCGGGTACAGGATGGCGGCGCTCCCTCCTGTTTCCTGGCTGAGCGCATAGACTGCCAGTTGGTAGAGCATCTCTCGGGGCAGCGGCTCTTCCCAGAGGTCTCGGTACTTCGCATCGAGTGTCGCCAGCCTGCGGGGGCCCGCGGCGATCACAAAATCCGGGCGTAGCATAGGCGATTGGCGGCGTCGTGGGTTGTAGCCCGGAAGATACTCCATCATCCCTCGGATCCGATACTCGTCGCGCACGGTGCAGCCGGGTAGGTTCTCTGCCAGGAAACGTGAGAGGAGCGACTGGAAGAAGCGGTTCATATCAAACATGAAACCGGGGAGCCTCTGGCTTTCGGCGCCCGGCTGGAGCACAATGCCCTGGGATACCGCCAGGATGCGGATGATTTCTACGGCGGGCCGGTAGGCTATGACGAGTCGATCCATCAACTGGCCCAAGCGCTTGAAAGTGTGGTAGTCCAGTTCCACCAGGGAGACGTTGTCCTCAAGCAACACCGCGAGGCGGCGCAGATCGGCGCGCAGGGAAGTATCGCTCGCCATCCTGGCCCCGAGATGCAGTCCCGATAGCAGGACCTGGTTCACCAGGCAATCCTCCAGTCGCGGATGATGGATGGAGGGCAACGCCGCTTCGCGGATGCCCCCCTGGCGCGCGAGGACCTGGATATCGATCTTGCCCCTCGGGCTGGCGAGAACCTCGCTGCGCCGGACGTACCGCCGGTGCAGGCCCCGCTCGATCAGTTCGCGGGCTTCAGCTGCCAGTTGGTGGATCAGGAGTTCATGGAATGCCTGCGGGGCGGTGGCATAGCAGGAGGGGGTGAAGAGCTTCAGGTCGCGCAGGCCATACGCATACCGCAGGAGATTCCAGAGGGGGAGTCCGTTGAGCTTGGGCCGCACGGTGACTGCAACGTCGCCAAGCTCTATCCTCCCTACATAGGAGCGCGCTCGTATGCATAGCCCCGTTCGCAGTTCCTCGATCTGCAGGATCCCACGCTCAGAAAGCTCCATCGCTGTCTGCTGGGCGGCCGGGTTCCCATCGAATGAAACGTCTCGCAGGCACGGATGGCTTGTGGGCGACGCGGCTTCCCACTCCAGCAGATCGATGGCGACGAGCGGCATGCCTACTGCTCCTCTTCGGGCGACTCCCCGTCGTCTGCTGTCTCCGCTTCACCCTCTCCAGCGTCTGCAGCGATCGCCAGTCCAGAGGTGGTAATCTCCGGGCAAGGTGCGAGCAGGGCCTGGACAAGCTCCAGTTCCCGGACTGGCTCGAAAAGCTCCTCGCGAACCCGCTGCGCCGGCATATCGAGGAGGCTGCTGCCCAACAGCTTCTCCAGGAGGGAATAGTCTTCGTAGCAGTACTCTTGAAGCAGAGGGATGATGTCCTCCTGCACCACCCTCGCCAGCTTCCCCAGGTCGTTGATCGGTCGCCCATTCTCCAGCAGGTAGGCATGGCCTATCTGACGGTTGCGGGCATCATGGCCCAGGTGCTGGCAGATGCGCTGGTTCAAAGACTCCAGCCAGGGAGCCAGCGGAATGCCGCCTACGGCAGCGTCTTGAAGGGCGGTTGGGTCGGGCATCAGTTCGATGAACCCGAATCGACGCCTCAGAGCCGTGTCCAGCAGGGCGATGGAACGGTCGGCGGTGTTCATCGTGCCGATCAGGTACACGTTGGGGGGAACCACAAACGCCTCCCTGGAGAGTGGCAGCACGACGGTCCGGCCCCGCTTGTCTTTCTCCAGGAGGGTTAGAAGCTCGCCAAAGATGCGGGGCACATCCCCCCGGTTGATCTCGTCGACGATCAGATAGAACCGGTGTTCTGGCCTGGCGAGCGCATCCTGGCATAGCTTCTTGAACACCCCGTCGCGAGGCACGAAGAGCATCTGCCCATTGGATTCCTCGGGGCGGTAGCCTTCGATGAACTCCTCATAGCCGTACCCTGGGTGGAAGGAGCACATCCTTACCAGCCGCTCCGGATTGCTGCTCTCGTCGATGGCAAGGTGCTCATCGGCCGTCAGTTGCGCGAACGGCTTCCCAAAGGTGTGCTGTGCTGCCAACTCCTGCGCCGCCTGCTGCGCCCAGTAGGTCTTCCCAGTTCCGGGGGGACCGTACAGAATCACCTGGCCCTTCCGCTCCAGAATGGATTGGATGCGGCCAGGGACTCCCGAGAGGCGCACTGCTTTCGCTGTGACCGGCGTGGGCCGGTGCGGCGGTCGTACCACCTGCGGCGCTCCCAGGATGGCCCTCTCGATGGCGGCCAAATTCCGGACGTTCCTCAGTTCGGCGACCGTAGGGCGGCGTCCCTCATCAGGCTCCGGCAGATTCCACTCATCAAGCGGGAGCCACTCCACCGGGCGGCGATGGGGGAACTCGGTATCTGACTGGTAGATGTATTCGCCAGTGACTCGCCCCACGCCGAGGACCTGGTCGCCCGAGGCAGCGATCACCACGTCTCCCTGAGCGACGCGGGTCGCGAAGTGGAGTACCTCCATCATCTCGCTCTTGGGGGCTGCGGGGTAGTGCTCACGAAACAGATTCGCCAGTGCATCCCGCAGGCCGTTGCCTCCGACATACCCGGATAGGTCAGGCAGATTGGCCCATCCGATAGCGACGCAAGCCCCGTCGCGCATGGTGGGCCAGGCATCGCGGTGGGGGTTCTGGTAACGAGCGAGGATCCGCCAGTAGCGGTGGGGCCGGCCGTTCCGCTCGTTGAGGACCGCGGTCAGGTGGTTCATGGGCATGCCTAGCTCTTTGGCGATGGCGACGTAGCGGCCGGCGCACAGATACCTGCCCTGGCCCTCCGGCGGTGTCTGTAGGAGCCGGATGAGATGGAAGCGTTGGTAGTCCGGGTTGTGAAAGTCATCCAGCCTATCGGGATGGAGCAGGTAGAAGTACTTGTGCCCCCATGCCAGGTTGCTAATGGTTGGGGCCACGGCGTTCATCTGCTCCTGCAGGCGCTGGTACTCGGCGTCTCCAGCGTTATCAGGAAGAGTGGCCAGAAGCTCGGCACCCCGGACGAGTTCATCCCGGTGTATCCTCGCATACCGAACGGCCTCGTCGAGCTTCAACTCCCGTTGACCCAGGGAACTCCCGGTCATCCAGGCCCCGGTCTCCTTGCGCCCGTAGATGCGGAAGACGAGGGCACTTCTGGCCCCGATGCCTCCAAACAGGGCTGGGAACTCCTCGTCGTTCTTGAATGCCAGCCAGTAGACCAGGCTGTCGCGGTTGCCAAGGTCGTGCATGAGGTTAAGGAGCGCCTCGCCATCCAGGCTCTTCAGTCTCTCAGGGCCGAATCGATTCTGGAAGGCAGCATAGTATGCTGCCAACTGGGCCTGAGACGGCAGCTTCTTTTCCTCCTCCAGGCGACTCTCAATGGCCCGAAGCTGGCGTGTGGTTTCCGCATCAAGGATGCTGCTCCCCAATGCTGCAGACTTCCGGATGTAATCCCGTCCCTGCGGGGTGATCCGCCAGCCGGGGTCACGAGAGTCGTACGGATACACATGACCGTCACGCACGGCGCGTTCGTTGATGAAGTTCCGCAGGCTGGCTCGCCCCTGTTCCGAAAGCCTGGCACCTCCCATGCGCTCCTCGACCGCCAGATAGATTTGGTCCATCGTGGCGGCCCCGCCGCTCGCGGCGATGGCTTCCAGGGCGATATGGATCTGCTCGTCGCCACTCAGCCCTGCCTGCTTTGCTGTCATCTTTCGCTCATCAGCCATGCTCACACTCCATACGCTTCTGGTCCGCCTCTCGATGGTTGCCCAGCAACCGCGCGAGCGACCGGATTCATCCCGCCGCCGCTCACTGGCTGGCACAGGTGCTCTTCATCGGATGGGGCATGCCCGTTTGGAACTAGCACCGCCTGCTGGGTGTGTTCGTCTCGCGGCCGGACTGTCCTCTACCCGGGGCCGGGCCGCCATGATGACTGCCCTCGCTGGCTCGTTTGGTAGACCCGCCAGGGCGTGAGAGGCTCCAGCGGCAGGTGAGCCAGGGATGGGCCGCGATGGAGCTGCTACGAGGAGGAAGCGCTTTGGAGCCTCGTTGACCCTGTGTGGGCGAAATGCGCCGGCCTTTCCTTGACCAGGAGACACGGGCGTGCTATACTGAGGCGAGTGCCGCGGGCAGTGCCGCCGCGGTATGTCGTTGGGACAACCCCAGGAGATGCCAAAGGATGGAAGCCCGCCTCAAGCCCGCCGTGGCCCGCATCCTGGATGAGCTCCGCTCCCGCCCGAAGGGCATTAAGAAGATGTCGGCCAGACGCCTGCTGCGCGCGTTTGGCTACGAGCGGCGAAGCCAGGAGAACGTGCGCGAGATCCGCGCAGAGCTCGCGCGCGCCAAGATCCATGTCAACCTGGCCGTGGATGATCCAAAAACGCTGGATGAGATGGTCACTCTGCGGCTGCAGAAGGCGGCACCGGCTTCTCCCGCCGATGCGAGTGCTGCGCCGCCTGCTGGGAAGGAGAGGGCTGGCGCTCGGTCGCTTTCGCCGCAGTCCACCCCGGGGCAGATCGCGCAAGGCCGGCACCGGGATATCACCGATGTGATTGCAGCCGTCAAGCAGTGCACGGTGCAGATCTTCACGGAGATCGGCGAGGGCTCCGGCGTGATCGTGGATCCCGATGGCCTGATCCTCACCAATCGGCACGTGGTCGACACCGAGGGGGGCTTCTCCGAGCGCTACGTTCGTGTGCATTTCGCCGATGGCAGCGAGGAGGACGCGACGGTGGTTCGCTCGCACCGCCCCCTCGACTATGCGCTTCTCGTGGTGCCACGCCAGAATCTGTGCGCGGTGCCGCTGGGCGATCCCCTCAAGCTGAGGGATGCGCAGACGCTCTACGCCATCGGCAACCCGGGAGGCCTGGCGCTCAGCGTCACCCGGGGAATCGTCAGCGCCGCGCGCCGCGTCTGCACGACCAATGTGGAGTACATCCAGACGGATGCGGCCATCAGCGCCGGCAGCTCCGGCGGGCCAGTGGTGACCGAACAGGGTGACCTCGTCGGCATCAGCGCGTGGGCGTATCGCGGCGATGGGCGCTTGCTGGCACAGGGGATCAACTTCGCCATTCCAATCGATTACATGCGTGAGGAGATACGCGTGTTGCGGGCCATCGGTTTCCAGGAGGCCTGTCGTCGTTACTACTGCCGCCACTGCGGCTGGCTTGAAGAGGGCGAAGGCCGCTACTGCGGCAACTGCGGGGCCGCGCGTGCGGAAGGGAGCGAGATGTGAGGCCTCCTGCTGCACATCACCGTCTGGGCGTGGGCCTGCTCCGGCAGCCCAAGAGGGGCGTGCCGCAGATGGCAGATCATCACGCTCGTACCCCGGAGGAACGGGAGACACTGTGCGCCCAGGGCGCGCAGGCCATCCTGGAGGGGATGAAGCGCTTGGGAGCCTCCAATCCCACCTCGCTCCAGGATGAGAACGGCTTCCTCCATTTCCCGGTGGGATCGATACAATGCACGCTGGGTATCGTCACCCTGGAGGAGCGCGACCTCTTCCTGGTGTACGCCCCCATCATGGATCTGCCTTCGGACCGCGACCTCATCCTGCCGCTCTACCGCCTCCTTCTGGAGCTGAACAACCGTTTCGAGCTTTCCATCGCCAAGTTTGGCCTGCACGGCGATACCATTTTCCTCAGCGCCATGCGGCCCGTGGATGGCCTGGATCCCACCGAGGTGGAGGATATGGTGCGCTGGGTCTCGGGGCTCGCCGATGATATCGATGACCGCCTCCTGGTCGAGTTCGGCGGTACTTCCCGGCGCCGGGGTGGGTAGGGCGCGCGGCTTTGCCCAGTGGCCACCGATTGCGCCCGCCGGGCGGCTATCTTCCCGCAGCGTTGAGCGCGTCGGCGGCAGCTTCCGCATGCGCCTGCGCCGAGGCCAGCATCGGCTCGTAGCAGGGATCGATGGCGTTCAGAAGCTGCTGCACCTCATCCAGGGCCGATTGCAGGCACGCCAGCGCCATGCTCTCTTCGGCGCTTTCCGTGTATCCCGCCTGAACGCGGAGGCGCGCCTCCTTGCCCAGATCGAGCGCCTCTTCCAGCGCGTCACGCCGGGCCTGCAGATCGCGTGTTTGCCCCGCGTGTGCGATGCGCTCCGCCATTCGGCGCGCGAAGTGCGCGGCCCAGTCCTCCTGAAAGCCCACCGGGGAGTCGTTCATATCGGCCGCATACCCTCCGCGACGGCCCGCGAAACGCCCCCTGCCCGGCTCGCCGCGCCGCTGAGCGGGTGAACACATCACACATCAGGATGGAGTGTTGGCCTATGCCATCGCGAGCGGCTGGCAAGCCCCGCTGGGGCCACGCCCCAGCGCATACCAATATGCCCTGCCGCGCTGCCGGTGATCGATCCCCGAATCGAGCCGCCGCAGAGGGATGCAAGGGCAGGGGAATAAAGTGGCGGAGCGTTGGAGCGACGGTTACGCCGTGCGCGCGTTCGACGCTACCAGATCCGTCTCGCGCCCCACCAGCGCTCCAGCGCCGGCGCCAGGGGGCTCACCTCCACGCGGTGGCCGTCGCTATCATGCGCATGGATATACGACTCCGGGCCAAGGGCGATGCCGACGTGCGTCGGCAGGTTCCAGCGCGACCGGCCGAAGAAGAGGAGATCGCCCGCCTGCACCTCGGCTACGGCGACCGGCATGCCATGGCGCACCTGAAGCCGCGCGTCGCGGAGCAGGCGCCGGCCATGGACGCCGAAGAGCACCTGCACAAAGCCGGAGCAATCGACACCCCGCGGGGTACCGCCGCCCCAGAGGTAGGGCACGCCTACCCAGCGATGTGCGTCCGCGAGGAGGGCATCCAGGTCCAGCGGGCGGCAAGACGCGGCCCCATCGGGCGCTCTCTCCTTTCGATGGGGCGAGGGGGGCGCGAACGGTTCGTAATCGATCCTTCTGAGTGATGTGGCCGGTACCCAGGCCGGGCCGTCCGGCAGGAGCACCCGGCGGCGCTCGCCGGCAGACTCGCCGGCGACGAGGCGTGTGCCGTAATAGACCTCCAGGCTTGGCTCGCTGGCTTCTGGGGCAGGGTAGGCGGGCACGATGAGGTCGCTGATGACGTGGTCCGGTTCCTCTAGTGAGGGGGCGGGCGCGGTCTCTCTCCGCAAGACCCAGCCGCGGTAGGCGTCCGGACTCTCCATATAGGCGTAGCCCCCGCACTCCGCCAGGACCCGAAGGGGCGTGCCGAGAAGCACCTGGCTCACGCGCTCGGAACCGGGCGCCGGGCGCGACCAGAGATCGGCCACGGAGACCTGCACGCGGTGCAGCGCGCCGGGGGCGACGGGGGTACCCGGCGTGGCAGGCCGCTCCTTCTCGTCGATGGCGCGTTCCCTACTTTCCACCGCTGCTCTTTCTGAGGTAGTTCATCTGCAAGTCCATCACCACGCGCCGCAGTTCCCGGACCTCTGCCTCCGAGAGCTTCTCCTCGAGTTTTCCGGCCAGGTACTGGACGGTGTCTACCGCGATCTTCGCCTGCGGCAGGTCCTCTTCCACCTGGCCTGTCTTCTGGTCGGCGACGAAGCCCATCTTCTGCCAGGCGAATCCATGCAGCATGCCGATCATCGAGGAGAGGAGCACGTAGATATCGACCTCCGGTGGAAACTGGCCCTCCCCAGCGGCCTGCTCCGCCTGCTCGGCCGGCGCTTCCTCGTTCGCTGCCTTGGCCTCGGTGGGCGACGGCTCCTCCGTGGGCGCCTCCGCCTCGGCGTTCACCCGCCGCCTATCGACGACCTCGAACTCCTCTTGCTTCTCTTCCATCACTTCAACCTCCCGTTACACGGACTCCGAATAGGGTCTCGAAGCGCGCCGTGGTGGCGTTTGCCACGACATCGAATGTGGTGCCGTGGAGGAGGGCGACACACTCCGCCACGGCGACGACATGCGCCGGCTCGTTGCGCCGGCCGCGATATGGCACCGGCGCCAGGTAGGGCGAGTCCGTCTCCACCATCAGGCGTTCCAGGGGCAGGCTGGCAATCACCTCCCGCAGGGCTGCGGCATTCTTGAAGGTCACCTGTCCCGCCACCCCGATGGTCAGGCCCATCCCGAGGGCTTCCGCTGCGAGCGTCGCGTCGCCCGAGAAGCAGTGCAACACGCCTTCCGCTTCCGGAAGGCCCTCTTCCCGTAGGATGCGCGTCAGGTCCCCCTCCGAATCCCGGTTGTGCAGGATGATCGGGCGATTCGCCTCGCGGGCCAGCGCCAGGTGCGCTCGCAGTACCCGCTGCTGCACATCGCGCGGGGAGAGGTCGCGGTAGTAATCGAGACCACATTCGCCGACTCCCACCACGCGCGGGTGCTTCAGAAGGGCGCGTAGCTCGGCCAACGCTGCGTCAGTGCAAGTTTCGGCATCATGCGGGTGGATCCCTACCGAGGCGTACGCGCCCGGGAGCCGCTCCGAGAGGCGCACGGCCTCCCGGCTCGATGGGAGGTCATAGCCGGGGATGAGGATCGCGACGACCCCTGCCTCGCGGGCACGCGCGATGACGGCATCCAGATCCGGTTGGTATCCCTCGTGGTTCAGGTGGGCGTGGCTGTCCACGACGCCTGCGGCCTGAGGTCGGAGGCCACCGTTCACTGCTTCATCCCTCACTTGTTTTGCGTTCCTCCTCGTGGTTGGCGCGCAGGCGCGCATACATCCGCGAGACGACCTCCTTGGCCCAGTCGAGGGTCTCCTGATAGATGCGCTTCCGCTCCTCGGCGCTGGGCAGATTGCCGCGCTCGTAGTAAAGCTGGGCTGCGCGCCCAACCGTGTAGGTCCCCGCATAGGCGATGGCGCCCTTGGCGACCACACCGACGCCACCGGGTACCGCGCCGACGAGCTCGCGCGCCAGGGCACGCCAGCCAAAGGCGCCCCCAACCACAGGGGCGAGCTCCCAGAGGCGAGCGACGCTGTTGACCGGTTTCCCGTAGATCGCGGTGAGCTTCAGCACGAGGAGAATCTGGTTCTTGGTCAGCAGAACGATGTCAGCGGCGGCCGCCGGTGGCAGGAGGATCTGGGTGGCGGGCACGATACCTGGAAGCGCGCTGACCAATGCGATCTGGGCGTTCGCGGCGGATGTCGTCGTCGTGAGGTGCTCGGCGAGTTGCGGGCGCAGACCGGGCAGATGCCGGCCCAGGCTGAGCAACCACTCCTCCTGGTTCTCGGCGATCTGCTCGCCGGCGCGGCGGAGACTCTCCTCGCTGGAGATACGGTACACGGGCACCTTCAGACGGCGCAGCGTGTCGTCCGGCGGCACCATGGTGAAGATCACCTGCGCCGGGATGGAGCGCAGGATCTCCTCTTTCCCCAGAGGATAGTGGATCTCGACGAGCGCCTGCTCCAGGCGGGCGGCATCGGCTTCATCGCGGATGCCCGCGCCCAGAAGCGTGCGCAGCACCTTCCGCTCTTCCTCGGTGCCGCAGATCACCACGCGCGGGGTCCGCTCCGCCTGTCTGCGGATCTCGCCCACGGAGATCTCACGGATCAACTTCAGTACTGTCAGAGGCCCCGCCATCGCCATCGGACTCTCCTTGCCGGTACTTGCCCTCGAATTCGCGTCGAAAATCGCTGAAGTGGCCGGTATCCAACGCCTCCCGGATCCCTGCCATCAACCGGTAATAGAACGAGAGGTTGTGGTAGGTGAGCAGGCGCGCCGACAGGATCTCCCCGGCTTTATAGAGATGCCGGAGGTAGGCTGCCGAGTAGCGTTGGCAGACGGGACAGGGGCACTCCGGATCGAGCGGTCCGAACTCCTCGCGATAGCGCGCGGCCTTGATATTCGCGCGCCCGTAGGTGGTAAATGCCGTGCCGTTGCGTCCCATGCGCGTCGGGAGCACGCAATCAAACATATCCATGCCGCGCGCGACGGCGTCCAGAATATCGAGCGGCATGCCCACGCCCATCAGGTAGCGCGGCTTGTTGGCGGGCAGGAGAGGCGCGCAGATTTCGACCGCTTCGAGCATCGCTTCGCGCGGCTCGCCCACGCTCGTGCCCCCGATGGCGTTGCCGGGGAAGTCGAGGCTGGCGATATACTCCGCGCTCTCGCGGCGCAGCTCGGGGTAGACGCTCCCCTGCACGATCCCGAAGAGGAGCGAATCGGTCTGATGGGCCTCCCGGCAGCGTTTCGCCCAGGCATGCGTGCGGATCATCGACTCGCGCGCGTATTCCAGGGTAGTGGGGTAGGGCGGGCACTCGTCGAACGCCATGATCACATCGGCGCCGATCTGCTCTTCGATGCGCATGACGCCCTCGGGCGTGAAGGTATGCTCCGTGCCATCCAGGTGCGAGCGGAAGCGTACCCCGTCATCGCCGACGCGGCGGAGATCCCGCAGGGAGAAAACCTGATAGCCCCCCGAATCGGTGAGGACGCCCCCCTTCCAGGCCATGAAGCGGTGAATGCCTCCGGCGCGCTCGATGAGCTCCGCGCCTGGGCGCAGGTAGAGGTGGTAGGTGTTGGCGAGGAGGAGCCGGTAACCGATCTCCCACACCTCATCCGGCGTCATCGCCTTCACCGTCGCCTGCGTGCCTACGGGCATGAAGACAGGCGTCTCGACGACTACCCGCCCCAAATCCATCCGGCCGCGTCGCGCGGCACTCGTCGTATCGGTCTCAAGTAGTTCAAACATCGCTATGGTGCCATTATACCAATGTCGCTCCTCTTCCGGCAACCTGTGTGTGGCGGTTAGGGCCAGGGGAAGCTGGGTGCCGGCACATTGAACGCCGCCGCCAGAACCGTCCAGACCACGGCCATGCTGAACTCGCCCAGGATCATCCCCAGGAAGAACGGCCGGAAGAAGAGGTAGTACTTCATGCCGCCATAGCGCTGTACGAGCGACTTGATGGCCCAGGCGACGAAGCAGGGGAACCAGAAGACGATCAACGACCACGAGGCGCTGAGGGCGTAGGCCATGGGGTGGAGTGGCCACCAGTAGAAGGTCATCCGCATCATGACCAGAAAGAGCGTGACGGCCATGCCGATTGCCGCGAAGGTGGGCGCGCGCCAGTCGAAGTTCACCGGGTTTTCGATGGCCGGGGCATGGTTTCGGAACGCTAGGAGGGGGTTGCCGGCATAGACGTAGGAATAGAGCTGGATTCCGCCTTTCTGGTAGGGAAACCAGAGATGGAGGAAGCCAGCGACCAGGATTGCCAACCCGATCGCGAGGCCAAAGACGAGGAGAAACGCTCGCCGGCGGATGTTCACTCCATCAGCCACGCGCAGGCCATCCAGAAAGCCGGTCAGGATCAGGCCGCGCTGGTCGCGCAGGAAGGCCGCGTCGAGGAAGCCCAGCGCGGTGAGGTTACTTCCCCCCAGGGTGTGTCGTGCGGCGAAAAGCGAGTGCATATCGATGGGCCGGAACGAAGTCTCCGTCATCAACATGCCGCACTCGGCCACACTACGCGCCATCACCAGGGCGATCACGAAGAAGTAGGCGAGGATCTCGAGCGCGGCTACCCACCACGAGAGGCCGGCGAGCATGAACCACGTCGCGGAGACGAGGACGCTTCCAGTGAGCCCCCAGAAGGCAACGCGGTAAGGAATGAGCTCCTGCGAGTCATCCACCTTTCCGCGGCCGCGCACGGCTTCCCACACCTGGCGCAGATGCGGGCGTGCCACATAGAGGAGATACCCCGCGAGGACGACATAAGCGCCGAGGACCTGGTATCCGACGTAGATTCGCGTGGGATAGAGCGGCATATTCTCGATAGGGGCGTTGAAGACCGCCGCGACCAAGTCTTGCGCGCGGGTGAGCGCGAAGAAGAACCACAGCGAGAAGAGCAGATCCGTGGGCAGGAAGTAGAAGAACCCAATCGCGGCCATCGAGAAGTAGAGCGGCGTGGGGTAGATCGCGGAGAAGGGCGGATTGGGGAAGTAGCGGTTGAGACTCATGGTGAGGTTCACGCCGGGAACCGTCGGGAAGAGCTGGTGGATGCCGTTCAAGGTGAAGATCACGGCCGGAATGGCGAAGCCGATCCAGGTGAGCGGGTTGCGCAGAAAGGCATCCCCGCCGCGCGCCATCTCCAGGGGAAGCTGTGCCAGAGGGAAGGTGAGCTTCTCGTGATCTGCCCATTGACGGCGCAGGAGTGCCGCCAGGCATAGGAAGCCGAAGAAGACCGCGATGACGAGGATGCTCCAGGCGGCGAGCGGCACCACCCAGGCGCCCCAGGGGATCGACTCGCCTGAGCGCAGCCCCTCATAGAAACGCTGGCTGACCCACTGTTGCGTCTCCCCCTCCGGATCCCAGGGCACCATCCACTTCTTGATGTAGGGGTAGAAGATTCGCTGCCAGCGATTCCCCTCGTTCGCATAGTAGTTTGGGGCCACCAGGAGCGCGATCAGCTTCTCCATCAGGCCGCGAGACGTGACCATCGAGGCAACGAGCATCATGCTATAGATGGTCATCAGCTCCTGGGCGCTGAGGCGGAAACGCTCGCGGATACGGGCACCGTAGCGCGCTGCTACGACCAGAAAGAAAAGGAGCGCGACGACGACCGGCGGCAGTTGCAGGAAGCCGATCTGGATGTACATCGTCACCAGCTCGGCGTAAGCAACGATGCAGCAGACGGCCACGACTGCCACCAGGCCCAGGGTCAGAGCGCGCAACGATACTCCAGACATCCAGCGTGAACCTTTCCATGGGCCCGCCCACACTCAGGCTGGGGGCTTGATAGGTTGCGGGAAGCCCGGGCGGCCGCCCTTGGCTCGAACGGGAACCGGCGCGCCTTTCGCCTTCTGGCATGCTTCAAGGCGCTTCCCGCATCCATATCAGAGTGGGCGCTGTCCAAGCTTCGCGGCGAAGGGATCGCGGCGCGCGGCAGGGAGAGACGCCTCGTGAGCAGACGCGGTGGGCTCTGGGATATCTACCCCCGGCGCTATTCTGGCCTGAGACAGCAGAATCCTGCCCCACCTGTGCCGGACATCTGCCTGCCTCCCGGACGCGCGCCGGCATCGATACCACGGATGAAGGGACAGACACGGATGGGGAGGTGCAGGCGCGGTGGCTTCCTCAGCCGCGCCTGGGAGAGACGCTTGCCTCTTGCGACCGGATATGCTATACTGGCACGCATGCAGTACAGAGGGCGGGTGCCCCAGAAAGGCGCGGCCATGGATAAGCCATTGCCAGGGCAGACTCTCTGCAAACGAGTACGCGGCGGTCTTCGACCGGTGGGCCGGCGAGTTCGCGCCGGCACCAGACGCCCGGTACGCGCTTCTCGACGCGACCCTGCTCCTGACACCGCGTATGACCCGCCTCCCCTCTGCTACTCCAACCGGACCCTTCTCGATCTATCTGACTCCATCTCTTGCAGGGCTTTGGCGCCCAGCGACGCAGGGGAGAGGCATCGGCCGATGCCACCGCCCCTCCGGCTGGACACCATGGCAGATAGACACGCCACACCGGCTGAGGAACACCCGGGCGGAGAGTTCCGTCTGATGGGTACTCAGGGATGGGAGAGAAGATGGTGTACCACTCTCTAGTGAAGTGCGCTCCGTCGGCAATCCTCCTGCTGGCGGTCACCGGCATGCCCGCTTGCGCTGGGAGCATCCGCATCATCGATGCGAGCTTTACCTTCCCACAGGCCGACCAGATCCGTGTCGTCGTGACCGCGACCTCCAAGGACGTGCCCGTTGGCAGCTACTACACGGAGCTGCAGCTCCTGGAGAACGAGGAGATTCCGCAAGGCTTCGTGGTGCGCAACCAGCGGCACGTGGTCCCCGAGAAGCAGGAGATCACGGTGACCGGCGACCGGGACAATGGCCCCTTTGATGAGGATCCCCGGGAGGGCACCTATGCGCGCACCTTCTCGGTGAAAGGCTGGAAACCGGGCCTCTATGCTCTGCGCGTCTCGGCGCACAACCGCCCGGCCACCGGGCCGTATGTGCTCGACACCCGCTCCTTCCCATTCCGAATCACCCCCGAGAGGAAGCTGGTTGAGTTCGATCCCAAAGAGCTGGAAATTCCGGCCAAGACGGTGACGATCTATAAGCAGCAAGATGTGTATGCCTGTTTCCCCTCCCTGGCGCAGCGGGAAGGCGAAGACACGCTCAGCACCGGGTTTGGAACGCGCACGCGGCGCAGCCACATCGATCCGACCGGTGGGAGCAAGCGAATGGTCTCGCGCGATGGCGGCCTCACCTGGGCCGAGAGCACCGAGACTTTTCCGCTTTCCCAATATAGGACAAAGGATGGCCGGCTGGTGCGGGCCAGTGCCCGTGGCTGGCTGTACGTGAACGCCGAGGAGAAGGATCGGTTGGTCAAGGAGCAGCGCATCGTCATGGATGTGCGCCCGGGAACGGTGGCTTACCTCAGCCCCGATTACTACGCCCAGGTCTCGGAAGATGGGGGCAAGACGTGGAAGATGGAGGTGATTCCAGGCCCGGAGTATGTCGCCGGGTTGATGCCTTTCCGGGATGAGAGCTCTTACGTGCGTACCACGGAGGGGGTCCGCCTCGTGGCGATCTATGGCCACCGGAAGGGCGTGAAGGAGCGCGAGGTTTTCATCCTGCGTTCGGCCGATGACGGCAAGAGCTGGCAGTTCATCCCGTTGCTCCCCGAAGGGCCCCAAGGGGTGGACCTGAACGAGACCGCGTTGGTAGAGACCGCCAGGGGGACCGTCCTGGCGATGGCGCGCTCCGAGACGGATGGCTTCCTCTGGCAGTCCACCTCCACGGATGGGGGCCTCACCTGGAGCCGGCCGGAGAGGACAGAGCTCTGGGGCCACCCGGCGCACCTCCTCCGGCTCCCGGATGGTAGGATCCTGTGTACCTATGGCTACCGCAAGTTTCCGATGGGCATCCGGGCTTGCGTGAGCTCCGACCACGGGCGGACGTGGCCGGCGGAGAAGCGGTATGTCCTGCGCGCGGATGGCAGCGGCAGCGGTGGAGATCTGGGCTACCCGATCACCGTGCGCCTGTCCGATGGCGCGCTCTTCACGATCTACTACTTCAACGGGAACGATAACATCACGCACATCGCCGGCACGCGATGGTCACTCCCGGAGTGAGCGGGGGGCCGCACTCCGACCGAGTGAGGCCATCCAGCCCGGGGTGGCGCGTGTCGTCCCGGGCGCTGAGCGATGCCAGGCACGAGCGGCGGGCGGGCCGGCGTGCTCGCGGGCGCGGCAGACC
>DUUU01000250.1 GCA_012841485.1 Armatimonadota bacterium | reverse complement strand
TGCTGAAGCGCGCGCTTTCTGGCATCCCCATCGAGCGGATCATGCAGCGCGACGTGCCCCACCTCGATCCGAGCCTGCCGATCCGCGACGTGGTCGACGACTACCTGGTCCGCCACGATTACAGCGCTTATCCCGTGATGGAGGGTGACCAACTCGTGGGCATCCTCACCATCGATGAGGTGCGCAACGTGCCACGCGCGCGCTGGGACGCTATGACTGCGGGCGAGGCCGCAACACCGCCCGACGAGCACCGTGTCATCGATGAGCGCGAGGATGCCTGGGAAGCCCTGATGCGGATGATGCAGGAGGACGCGCGCCGGTTACTGGTCGTGCGCGATGGCCGCCTGGAGGGCGTCGTCTCTCGCGACGGCATTCTGCAGGTGGTACGTACCAAGATGCAGCTGGAGGCCTAACATGCCCGAGGAAGAGCGAGCACTGCCCCACCCGCGATACGAACCGGGGCCGGCGGAGGCCGCTGGCCCCATCAAAGAGCCGCTACCACACCGCGAGCGGCCGCCGGACGGCCCCGTGCCACGGATGAGCGATGGCGGTCCCAGCCTCGTGGATGAGGCGCCCGATGAGGAGAGCGCCCTTGGCGAGATCCGGGAGAGCGCCGAGGTTGGATAGCCACGCTCGTGGAGCCTACAGACCGTGTCCCCAGAAGGTGGCAGAGCTCCGCATCACCTGATCGCGGCGCATCCACTTGGCATGGCCATCGAGGAAGGTGACGTTGAGGCCCTCCATATGCGGCCCGGGGTCGGGGATGCCGTTGTTGGCGTTCCAGGCCGTATGGCCCCCAGGAGTGCAGATGTAGCAGTAGGCCAGCTTCAGGGTCGTATAGCCCTGGTCTGGCACCGGGGCGGTCTCCAGGATCGCCGCGACATCGGCCGGCGCCTGCACCTTCGCCAGGGCTATGGAGGTACGCACATTTGAGATGTGCGGGAACATCACGCCGTAACCCGTCACCTGGTGCCGCCGGCTCGGGCACATCAACACCTGCGAGTTCTTGATGTACGGCATGAGGAGTTCTGTCCACGAGATCTCATACCCCGTAGACGGCCCCGTGGTATAGGGCACCGCACTCTCGTCGTAGTCCTGGGCGTACTGCAGCAACGCCATTCCTAGCTGTTTGGAGTTCGAGAGGCAGCTCGCCTTGCGCGCGTTCTCCCGGGCACGCGCGAAGACCGGGAAGAGAATGGCCGCCAGGATGGCGATAATGGCGATCACGACAAGTAACTCGATCAGCGTGAACCCAGCCTGCCTGCGATTCAACATCGCTCGCTCTCCTTCCTGAGCGCCAGGAACGCCATGCCCCCTGGCGCTTCTTCCTGGGGGAACCGCCCGCGCCCTCCTCCCGCCGGGCCAGAGAGATGAGCGCCCAGATTCCCCGCCAGAGCCAACTTCTTGCCTCTCGAACTCGTGTTCGCGGCTCTCCCGCGGGATCCTTCCCATCCTCTCACTTTCCACGCGAGCGATACTCGGGCCGCGTCAATCCCCCGCGGACAGCCGCAACGCGCGCAGGCGCTCCTCCGCGTGCGCGGCCAAAACGGCATCGCCCGAGGCCAGCACGCGCGACCAGGCATCCGCGGCTTCTTCACGAGCGCCAGTTGCCTCCAGGGCGGCGGCCAGTCCGGCCTGCGTCTCGGCATCATCCGGGTTGAGGCGGGACGCCTGTCGGAAAGCGACCACGGCCTCCGCCGGCCGCCCCGTCAGCGAGAGGACCTCCCCCAAATTGAAAAGGGCCTCCGCGTCGCCCAGATCCGCGCGGAGAGCCGCGCAATAGTGCTCATCGGCGGCCTTCAGCCCGGCATCGCGCTCCGGGCCGGACGGCAGATCCTTCGCTCGCTCGAAGAGGAGCACGCCCAGGTTGTTGTGGGCGCCCGCGTGGTTGGGGCATAGGCGAATCGTCTCGCGGTACTCGGGAATCGCCTCTTCCCGCCGGCCGGTGCGGTCGAGCGCCACGGCCAGGTGGTAGCGGGCGGCGTAATCGTCATGGTCCAGTGCAAGCGCCTGGCGATAGGCGGCAATGGCGTCCTCCACCTTGCCGAGCTGATCGAGGGCGTCGCCCAGGCCCCGGTAGGCAGGCGCGCGCTGCGGCATTCGGCGAATCACCTCGCGGTAGTGCGAGATCGCCTCGTCCGGTTCATTGAGCTCGGCAAGGAGATCCGCCAGATAGTGGCGTGCCGTCGTCTCCTCCGGATCGAGGGCGAGCGCCTCGCGGAACGCATCCACCGCTTCCCGGCTCCGGCCAAGGGCGCGCAGCGCCGTGCCCCGGTTCGTATGTGACGCCGCCAGTGAAGGCTCGAGGCGCGCTGCCTCGCGAAACTCATCGATGCTCTCGGCAATAGCCCCGGTATAGAAAAGTGCCAGACCCAGGTTGTTATGGATGCCGGCGGTGCCGCCCCCCAGACGGATCGCTTCGCGCCAGTGGTGGATCGCCTCGGTGAGCTGGCGTTCCTGGCTCAACAGCCAACCAAGGACGGCATGCATCTCCGGTGCGTCGGGCTCCGCCGCCAGGCGCTCCTGCGCCCGAGCGCGCCGCTCTGCGGCATCCCCCGCCGTGGTTTCAATGTCACGCGCGAGCGCGATCACCAGGTTATCTCGATACTCCGCGTTCTCGGGGCATGCGCGCACCGCCTGGCGCCAATGCGGCACCGCGTCCGCGTAACGCCCGGCTTCGCACAGCGCGTCCCCCAGGAAGGCATGGACGACCGGATCCTCCGGGGCAAGCCGGGCTGCCTGCTCCCAAGCAGAGATGGCCCCCTCGCGAAGCCCTCTTCCGCGCAGGACGACCCCCAGCGTGGTGCGGGCCAGCGGGTTATCTGGGCAGAGGCGCACGGCCTCACGCAGCTCGGAGAGGAGCTCTTCACTGCTCTCAGCATCCGG
>DUUU01000249.1 GCA_012841485.1 Armatimonadota bacterium | reverse complement strand
TGATGAGGGCGTCCTTCTTCGCCTTGTCGAGCATCGCTTTCTTGATAGCGTAGCTTCCCGCGGCAGCCTCATACTCGGCGTGGGTGCGGAAACGCTCTCTCTGGACGCGGGTGAGATAGATCACGTCAAAGAGCGACATCAGGTCCCACACCGGCATTGACTGGTTGCTGCCGGCCGCGTCGGCGGCCTGAGCCGCCGGCACCTGGAGGTGGTAGATCACCTCGCGGTCGGTCACCACCTGGTCGAGCGAGGTGAACTCCGCGGGAGTGCAGTGGTAATCGCGGCGAAGCCGGTTGCGCACGTGGTCGGGCATCTCCAGGCCCGGAGGGGCGACGCAGGTGATCCGGGCGCCGAAGCGGGCGAGCGCGTAGGCGAGAGAGTGGACGGTGCGCCCGTAGCGCAGGTCTCCACAGAGGGCTACGTTCATCCCCTCGATAGAGCCCTTCTCTTTGCGAATGGTGTAGAGATCGCAGAGGGTCTGCGTCGGGTGCTCGTGCGAGCCGTCGCCGGCATTGATCACCGGCACGTCGGAGTACTCCGCGGCTACGCGCGCCGCGCCGTCGAGAGGGTTGCGGATGACGATCAGATCCGAGTAGTGTTGGACGACGCGCACCGTATCGGCGATGGTCTCGCCCTTGGCGACGGAGGAGGAGCGTGCGTCCGCCATGGAGATCACCTGACCGCCGAGGCGGAGCATGGCGCTCTCAAAGGAGAGGCGAGTGCGCGTGCTGGGCTCGAAGAAGAGGGTGGCCATGATCCGGTCACGGCACGGGCCAGACGCGGTGCGGTTTTCCAAGCGGTGGCTCATCTCATCCGCCAGATCGAAAACCGCGCGAATCTCGGTGTCGCTGAAGTCATTGATCGAGACCAAGTCCCGCCCTGCCAGGTTCATGGCACCCCCTCTTTCTCGATCACCACGGCCTCCTCGCCATTCAACTCGCGCAGCATCACGCGCACATATTCCCGGCGCGCGGTGGGCAGATTCTTGCCCACGTAATCCGGACGGATCGGCAACTCGCGGTGCCCGCGGTCGACCAGCACGGCGAGCTGGACGGCATCGGGCCGGCCGCGGTCCATGAGGGCATCGAGGGCGGCGCGGATCGTGCGCCCGGTGTAGAACACCTCGTCGACCAGGACGATGACGCGCCCGGTGACCTCAAACTGGATATCGGAAGTGTCGGTGGCGGCCCGGCGGTCGTCATCCCGGTGGGCGGCGACGTCGAGTTCACCGACGGGAACGGGAACGCCTTCGATCCGCTGGATCAGCGTGGCAAGGCGGGCGGCGAGGGGGGCGCCTTTGGTACGTATGCCTACGAGGGCGAGGCGCTCTGCGCCACGGTTTTTCTCAATGATCTCGTGCGCGATCCGGGTGAGCGCCCGTCGAATATCCTGCTCATCCATCACGCGCGTGCCATGCGTTGGTGTCACGCAGCCTCCTCAGGCCCCTATGCGGTGACCTGGTACAAGAAAAGGAGCCTCCTCGCCTGCAGGGCGTATGGAGGCTCCCAGATATGAGTGCGCGCCATCCGACCTTGCCGGCCTCACGGGACCGTCTTAAAGGCGATGGACCTCTCCAGCCGCTTGCGCGCGGCCCGAAAGATATCAAAGAGAGTCTAGCACGATCCTCCTCCCTGTGTCAAGCAGAATCTGTGGCCGGTTGAGGGGTCGAGAGAAGGCCGCTCCGCGCGCTTGTCCGCGCTCTCCGGCGTGGCGGATGGGAAGAGCGCGTGATCCCTTCGGCGCTGGAAGATTAGCCGGGCTTGCGGCAGCGGATGTGAAGGAAGTAGGCGACGATTCGGGCATCCTCGATCTCCGGCCACTCGCATAGCGCCGCGTCGCTCGGGCAGGGCTCGCTCACCCGCTCCAGGACGAAGCCGGTTTCGACCAGTGTGTTGAGCCAATCACTCAGGGTGCGTGGGAAGTGCGGCACCTGGAACTTTGGTAGGTCCCGCGTTGCCTCGGGGGGCGCCGCACTGAAAAGCCACTCGGTAATCCTGGAGGGGCGCGGCGTGAAGTAGCCGCCAAGCTCGTAGGCATATGGAACGCCCTGCTCATTGCGCACTTTGCGCCGGTGGGCCGTATCGAAGCAGGGGTGCGTGATCGAGAATTGGAGGAAGCCACCCGGCTTCAGCACGCGGTAGGTTTCGGCCAGGGCACGGTCGTACTCCGGAATGTCCATCAGGCACATGAAGGAGGTGATGAAGTCGAAGCATGCCTCCGGGAAGGGCAGCTCCACGGCACTGGCGACCAGGTAACGAATGCCCAGGGGCTGCTCTCGTTCCTGGCAGAGCGCGTGGTGGATGAAGCGCTCTGAGATGTCGGCAGCGGTCATGCGCGCGCCCCGCCCGGCAACCAGGCGCGTGTTGTGCCCTTCCCCACAGCCGATATCGAGGCCTCGGAGTCCTTCCACCTCCGGGAGCATCTCCAGAAAGGCCGGCGTGTTCAGATGATCGCGGTAAGCATCATAGCCGGCGTGCGCCAGACGTGTCCAGGCATCGGCGTTCCCATCCCAGTAACGTCCTGCCTCCCGGTGATCCATCCTGACCCCTTTCCACCCGCTTGCTCCCGCGTCTGTCGTGGGAAGCGACGCGTCTCTCTCGGGGAGGCCCCTGCCTCCCCTACCCTCTGATCTTCACCGGGAGGCCGTTGCGTCCTACTTGAAGATCTCCACGGGCCGGCCGCTCACCGATTTCACGTGGCCGTCCATGAAGGCGACGTTGGTGAAGCTCCACTTCGGCATGTTGTGCGAGAAGGGGATGTTCTGCTGCCAGTAGAAGGCGCCGAAGACATCGCTCCACATCCAGAGATCCGGGTCGTGCGACAGAGTGAGCTGTCGCGGGGGATGCCGATCCAGGAACGGCCCCGTGTGCTCGTGGAAGCCCCAGCTAGACCAGAAGTAGTAGCCAATGTTGCCCGCGTTCCAGTTGGCATCGGTGTTATTGAGAAGCGGGTTGGCGCCAGAGAGCACCTGGATCGACGGGCAGTAGAAGATCGCCCGGTTCTTCACGTAGGGCCAGAGCCCCTGAACGACCGGCAGCAGCGAATTGCCCTGCGTCGAGTTGATGGGGAGCCGCTCGTCGTAATCCTGAGCATACATCAGAGTTCCCTGGGCCAGCTGCTTCAGGTTGCTAAGGCAGGTCGTGCGCTTGGAATTCTCGCGTGCCCGCGCGAAGACGGGAAAGAGAATGGCCGCCAGGATGGCAATTATCGCGATGACGACGAGCAGCTCGATGAGGGTGAAGCCTCTCCGTACCATCGTTCGCACCTCCTTTCAGGCGAGGAACGCGGCCGGGTGGGCCGAACAGGCGCGTCTTGCCTATTCTACCATATCGCCCGCCTGCTGCCGTGAAGAGAGAGTTAAACAATTGTTAAATCGTCATTAAGCATGCCGTCATCCTGTTCTTTTGAGGCTTCTCCGGTTGACCTGCTCAAGTGGCGTTGCTACAATAGATGCGAGAGACAGATAGAAGCGTTGGGCAGACGGATGATCCCCCGGGCAGGGTCCTGGTGCCCTCACGGCCGCTGTGATGGGTCGGCCTTGCATGACAGGCTATGGAGCATTCCTCGGCCCCTCGGGTCTGTCCAGGCCGCGCCAGTCTCCGGTGATCCAGCAGCAGAAAGGATGACGACCCATGCGCCGACCGCGCGTGCTTTTGCATACCGCTGCCCTCCTGGCCGTGAGTGCCGTTACACTGCTTGGTGGATGCCGCAATCCCCAAACCCGTCTTCTCTTCCACGCCGGCGCGGGGGTGCGGGGCGGGCTCGATGAGATCGGGACGCTCTACCAGGAGAGGTATCCTGACGTGCGCGTTGATTTCAGCTATAAGGGCTCGGGCTATTTCCTGGCGGATATCCAGGCCTCGGAACGGGGCGATCTCTATATGCCGGGTGAGGAGCCCTACCTGCTTCAGGCGGTCGAGCGCGGCTACATCACGGACTACGATCCGGAGC
Source organism: Armatimonadota bacterium (assembly GCA_012841485.1). The sequence continues at coordinate 39,287 of DUUU01000249.1, read as the reverse complement.
GCGATATCGCCGCCTATTTCGTCACCGTGATCATGACGCCCCGGGGCAACCCAAAGGGGGTGAAGCGCGTCGAGGATTTTGCCCGGCCAGGGCTGCGCGTCGGACTGGGTGATCCCGAGGCGTGCGCGATTGGCATCTGGCACGAGAAGATCTTCAAGCGTGCCGGAATCTGGGAGGAAGTGCGCCGCAACGCGACGCTCGCCGCCAAGTGCATCCCAGAGCTTGGGAACGCGGTGCAGCTTGGGGCCGTCGATGCCACCATCGTCTGGGCCTCGACGGCCATCCTCTACCTGCGCGACTCGGAGATTATCCCGATGGAGCCGCGCTACCGCGGGATCATCCGCCTCCCGGTCGCCACCCTGAAGTTCTCGCAGAACCCGGAGGCCGCCCGCGCGCTCAAGGAGTTCGTTCTCTCCGACGAGGGCAAGCGCATCTTCCGTAGCCATGCTCTGCTCACCAAACCGGGTCTCGTGGATGCGGAGGGCTTCTGTGCCGATGGGGGCCGCGCCAGCGACCCCGACCTGCAATGCCTGGTCCGGGCGGCGGAGGTGGCGAAGGATGACTCCATCCCCGCCACGGAGGAGAGCTGCGGCCACCTGGTGAAGGAAGTCCAGCGCCAGCGCGCCGCGGTTCGGGGGGCCAGGAAGGCGGATCGCTGACGTGTCACTCTCACCGGCCACAAAGCCAGCGCCCTCGACCGGTATGGCGCGCGTTGCCTGGCAGGCGGCGCTCTTTGCCTGCATCGGCCTGATCGCCGCGGCGGTCCTCTTTCTCTTCGTGACCAACGCCCTCTATGTCGGCTTCCACCAGATGGTTCATTACCTCGGCAAAGCGCGCACGTGGCACAACCTGTGGCTGACGCTGTGGACCTCCTTCCTGGCGACGCTCTTCGCGGTCGGCGTGGGGGTGCCGGCCGGTTACACGCTCTCGCGCGCTCGCGGGCGATTCGCCACGGCCGTGGGCACGCTTCTCGACCTGCCGATCCTGGTTCCGCCCGCGGCGGTGGGGCTTTTCCTCTTGGGCGTGTTCCGCGTGTTTCCCGCTGCCACGCTCTGCGAGTGGCTCCATCTCCAGGTGGATCACGCCGTGCCAGGCGTGGTGGTGGCGCAGTTCACCGTGACCGCCGCCTTCTGCATCCGGCTGATGAAGGCCGCGTTCGATCTGGTGGACCCGCGCTATGAGGCGGTCTCGCGCAGCCTGGGCGCTTCGCTGCCGCGTACCTTTGCCCGGGTGACGCTGCCGCTGGCCGGGAGCGGCCTCCTGGCCAGCATCCTCATCGTCTGGGCCCGGGCTGCGGCGGAATGGGAATCGATGATGCTCTTCGTGGGCGGGATCCAGGGCTACACCGACACCCTCCCGATGGCGGTCTACCTCGACTTCAACGTGGGCATCCTCGGATGGGCGCTGGCCGATAGCCTCCTGTGCGTGGTGATTGCCATGGCGAGTATGCTCGCCGTTCGCCGGCTCGGAGGGCGCACCCATGTCTGGTAAGCAAGCAGAGTCCCGCCCGCACCGCCGCGCGGCAATCCTCTTCACGGCCATCCTCTGGGGGATCACGCTGCTTGCCGCCACCGGCGCCGTGCTTCTCTTCGCAAGCAACGTGGGCCTCACCAACTGGGAAGCGATTCGGTCACTGCTCTCCGATGGATGGTTCCGGCGCTCGGTGTGGTTGAGCGCGGCCACTGCCACGACTGCCACCGGGATTGCCATCCTCGTTGGCCTACCGGCGGCCTACGCGCTTTCGCGCTATGGGTTCCCTGGCAAGGCGGTGCTGGAGACCCTCTTTGCCTCCGTGATCGTGCTGCCGGCCTCGACGCTCGGGCTCTTCTTGATGGTGGCGTTCCAGTATCCGCCGGTGCTGGCGGTGCAGGAGCGTCTCGGCTTCCGGGTGGTCCATAGTCTGCCGGCCATCGTGCTCGCCCAGCTCCCGCTCGCGTTTGCCCTTGGGGTCAAGGCATGGCAGGCGACGTTTGACGCAGTCAGCCCGCGCTACGAGCACGTGGCTCGCTCCCTGGGAGTCTCCGCGTGGCGTGCCTTCCGCACAGTCACGCTCCCCCTAGCCAGACCCGGGATCGCGGCGGGGATCATCCTGGCATGGACGCGCGCCGTGGCAGAGTTCGGTGCCGCGCTCCTCTTCGCGGGCACTTTCCGTATGCGCGCGCCCGGCCAGTTCTCCAGTATCTCGCACCTGCTCGGGCTCAACAACGCGGACCTCCTCTCCTTGGGGATGTGGATCGAGATCGAGGGCGGGCGCACGGAGCGCGGCGTGGCAATCGGGTTCGTGCTGCTCCTTCTAAGCGCGCTCTCGGTTTTGGCTCTGATGCGCGTCACCGGCGAAAACCGGGTGGAAGAGCGGGCGCATGGGAAGTGGGAGAAATCATCCGCATGATCGAGATCATCGACCTATCGATCGAGTTGGGCCGGTTCGCGTTGCACCACGTCGATCTCTCCATCCGTGACGGGGAGTACCTCGTGCTTCTCGGGCCGACGGGATCCGGGAAGACGGTGCTCGTCGAGTGCATTGCCGGGATCCATCGGAAGCATGGCGGTCGGATCCTGGTGGATGGTCGCGATGTCACCGGCCTCTATCCAGAGGAGCGCCATATTGGCTATGTGCCGCAGGATTACGCGCTTTTCCCGAATCTCACGGTGCGCGAGAATGTTGCCTACGGCCTGCGTGCCCGGCGGCTGCCCGAGGTAGAGATCGTCGCCCGCGTGAACTCCATGCTAAAGATGCTGGGCCTCTCCCAGCTGGCCGAGCGTTCCCCCACGACACTGAGTGGCGGCGAGAAACAGCGAACGGCCCTGGGACGCGCGCTTGTTACCAACCCGCGCATTCTGCTGCTCGATGAGCCGCTGAGCGCCATTGACGAGGTGATGCGCAGCGAGCTGGCCACCGAGTTGTCGCGAATCCAGAGGGCGGTCAACGGCACCTTTCTCCATGTCTGCCACAGCTTCGATGAGGCCACCGAGGTGGCCGACCGGGTCGCCATCTTGCGCGAGGGCTCCATCGCTCAAGTGGGCACCATCGAGGAGCTGCTTGAGAAGCCGGCCAGTCTCTTTGTAGCCCGCTTCACGGGCGCGCGCAACCTGTTCTCGGGCGTGGCAGAAGAGAGGTCTGGCGGATCGGTGGTGACACTCGCCGATGGAGTGCGTCTCGCGTGTGGTGTCCGGTCCGCCGGGCCAGGGGTGGCGGCGATCCGCCCGGAGAAGATCCTCCTCGCGAATGGATTGGCACTCGGGAGCGCGGAGAACGTTCTGGAAGGGCGCGTCACCGGAGTGAAACGCAAGATGGCGCACGTTGAGGTTGTCGTTGATGCTGGGATCGACCTGGTCGTCTACCTGCCGCGAGCCGGCGAGCGTGAAACGCCGGAGGCCGGCTGCTCGGTCACGCTGCGCATCCCCCCAGAAGCGATCCGGCTGCTTCCCTCGGAGTGATGGAGCGCGGGGCAGCGCGCAGAGGAGAGGCGCGCGTTGCCCCACGCCGCGGGCTTCTTCGTGTAAAGGGCTATCCGAGGACGAGACTCCCCTCGGCGCCGGCGTGCCGGTACGCCTGGCGCGTGACGTCGAAGGCGCTGGAGAGCTCGTCCGGCGAGAGCGGGTGGGCGCCGGCATCCACGCCGCTCGCGATATGCAGCCGGCGCGGCGCGACCAGACTGGCGATCTGGGGCACGTCGGCCACTTTCAATAGGTTTGGCACGAAGAGGCTCATGGCGTGCTCGCGCGAGAAGCCTTCGGGATAGATATAGCTCGTCAGCACGCTCTCGCAGCGCGCCGACGCGATCCCCTCGTCCAGAGCGGCGGCGAGGAGGGCCACAACCGCCAGGGGCCCCCTCCCCACCACGGAAACGCTTTCAAAACGCTCGCGCAGGACGCGCGCGCACTGCAGCGCATCCCACACCCACATTCCGAGCATGGGCCGGCCAAGGATGAGGCCGTTCTGGAAGTACTGGTAATCCCACACGCCGACGGTGTGCCCGCGCTCCCAATGGGTCTCCCCCAGGCCGCGCAGGTCGGGAATCGCGATCGCCTGGTTGCCATCGACTGAGGGCAGGCCCTCCGAGAGGATGCTGGCCTTGCCCGCGGGATCCAGCCAGAGGACGCAAGAGGATGCCCCCTTCGCCTGGGCGATCACCATCGGCACGCGGATCCCCGGTTCCGTGGCGATCACCACGCCCTCGCGATCCCCGGAGAAGGCGCGGGTTGTTTCAACTGCGGGCTGGCTCTCCTCGGGAAGCGCCAGGACCTCTGTCAGGCGCGCGCGCAGACTCGCGCGGACCCGGGAATTGCGGGCGATCTCCTCGGGCTGGGGATAGCCCTGGGCGAGGCGCCGCGCTTCGGCGAAGGCGAGCGAGGGCACGGTGTCGTACTCCTCGGGCATCTTCCCATCGGGGAAGCAGCGGATCCGCTCCGGCTCCTCGGGCTGCACTTCCGGTTCAGGGCAGAGGTCTGCCTGGATCCCCATCAGCCAGCGCCGGAACCAGGCGTACATCACCTCGCGCATCGCCAGGAAGTAGCCGTGCCCCAGGTCGATCTCGCACTTCGTTACCTTCTCGCCGGCGCCCAGAAGTTCGTAGAGCTGCTTCAGCTTGGGGAACTGCGCGCGCATGTCGTCGATCTGGAAGCCGGCGCCGGTGTCGTGGATGCCGTTGATCAGGATGAGCGGCCGCGGCGCGATCAGCGCGAGAACGTCACCGATCTCGCCAATCGTCTTGATCCCCGGCACCAGCTCGCAGACGCAATGGGGACCGTTGAGGTAGCCCTCCAGGCTGCCGATGCAGCAGACGGGCGCCGCGGCCGCGACGCGCTCATCGAGCGCTGCGAGATAGAGCGTCTGGTTGCACCCTCCCGAGGCGCCGGTGCAGGCGATGTGCGAGAGGTCCACCTCGGGCCGCGAGGCCAGGTAGTCGAGCGCGCGCATGTTATCCCACACCTGCAGCCCGGGAAGCGTGAGCCCGGCGGGAAGTGCCTGCGCGCCCAATTGCCGCCCGTGATACTCCTCGCCAGGATAGGCGCGCTCGCCCGAGCCGATGGCATCGACGCAAAGGACGACGAACCCGAGCTTGGCCATGCCGATGTTGCGCTCCTGCACCCTGGGCGCCAGTTTCCCCTGGGACCAATGCCCGTGAACCGAGAGGATCGCGGGTGCCGGTTTTGGCGCCTCCTTCGGAACGTAGAGGTGTGTGGTCATCACCAGGTTCGGGCGCGAGTGGAGGAGGACTCGCTCCAGGGTGTAGTCGCCCCGGTCTTCCACGGCCACGACCTCCGGGCGCAAGGGGCACGGATCCGCCAGGGTCAGGCCCATCGCCTCGCGCAGCCGGGCACGCCGGGCGTCTCGAATCGCCGGCCACTCCTCCGCGGTGGCCGGCAGTGGGTTCTCCGGCGAAACCCGGGCCGACCACGCGTGGCAGAACCGGTGGAACATCTCCCCGGCGCCTTCTTCAATCAGGTCCCACTCGGACGCGTCCCTTACGCTCTTGCGCTGCACCATCTATCACTTCTCCTAATCTCGATCCATCGCGCGGCAGTTGCCATCGCGGACGGCTCATTTCAGGCCGCGGACCGCCTCGGCGAAAACCTCCTCGGCGGTGAGGGCACGGCCAAACACCTTCACATCGTCCAGCAGGCCATCGAAGGCGTAGGCATTCTTACGCCCGATGTAGTTGCCGATGATCAGCCCCCGTTTGGAAGGCATGATCTCGCCCTCGACTGGGGCGACTGCCTTCTCCACCCCGTTGATGTAGAGGCGCATCGACGTGCCGTTGTGGACCGCGGCGATGTGACTCCAGAAGCCCGCGGGCACCGACCACGCCGCCGACTCGACCCGGGGCTCCTTGCCATCGGCGGTGCCATACTGAAACTGGGCGCGCGTCCAGTGAAAGCGCAGCCGCCAACCGGGCCACGGGGGCTGGCCACTCTTATCCCCCTCGGCACAGAGGATTTCGTAGGTCTTGTTGCGCGCCGAGGGCTTGATCCAGGCCATGGCGGTGAGGCCCTTCGGGGGCATCAGGTCGGCGAAGTTCGCCACGCTCAGGAAGGCCTGTTCCCCCTCGCGGAGACGGAGTGCCTTGCCGATGATCCCGGGCTCCAGCACCGGCCTGGCGGTGCCGGTGGCGTGAAAAGTGGCGTCGTGCCTCCGGCCCGTGGCGTCTCGCACGATGCCCTCGCTCGCCTCGTCCATGGTCCAATGGGCGAGAAGGCCGCGGTCATCCGCGCGGGCGGCCGGCGCCAGGAGGAGAAGCGCCAGGATCTGGAGCAGATAGCGTTGCATTGTCTTCCCTTTCGGCGTCATCTGTCACCCGTGATGCACGGCGTGCCGGCACCCGCCGGTGTCGGTCGGCCACCCCTCCCCTTCCCCGCGTTCAGGCGCCTACTTCTCGTATGCCTCGATCTCCCACACCCGGCTGAGTGTCTCTCCCTGGCGCAGCCGGGTGATCAGCAGCCGGATCGCTTTCGTCTCCACGGGAGCGAAGGTGGCCTCGATGGCATCCGTGGTAGCGTTCCGGACGGTGGCGACGGTGCGCCAGCCCTCGCCGCCCGGCACCTGGATCTCGAAATCGGCGAGCGTGGGCGAATAGGTCACCACGCGCCCGATCTTCTGCGCCGCCGGCCAGGTGAGCGAAATCCAGTCCGGGAGCTGATCGCGGGTGCCATCCTGCCACAGCATGTTGGTCGTGACGCCGTCCACGACGCGCTCCGGCGTGCAGCCATAGGTCGATTTCGAGGAGAAGCTCACGGCCACGCCGGAGTCCTCGAAGGCGAGATTCCCCGGCTTCTTGCGCGCGGCATTCGCCGCATCGATCGCGCGCTGGAGATCCGCCAGGCGTTCCTGCCCGGCGAGTGCCGCGGAGGTGGCGTAGATGTGAACGGCATAGGGCGCGAACGTCTCGCGCAGCCGGCCATCACGCGCGGTGACCGTGCGCCCCTCCGAAACCACATGAAGCTCCCTGGCCATCTCCCGGGGCAGCGTCAGCTCCACCGATTGCGTTTCCGTGGCGGTGTTGACGGCGAAGAGGACGCTCTGGCCTCCCGCGCGCCGCAGCGAGACGTGGATGTGCTCCGGCTTGGGCGCGTTCACGCGGACCGCGTCCGGCACATCCGGCGAGAGGACAAACGCCTTCAGCCGCTGCACCTCGCGAGCCAGGAAGGGCATGCCGAGGCCGATATCCGGGTAGTTGCCGGCATGGCTGAAGGTGTACCAGAGGAAGCCGGTGGCGCCATAGACCACCGCCTGGTAGGTCATGTTGCGCAGCTCCGTCAGGTTGGGGCCGCGCTGGCCGGCGCGCCCGTAGTCGCCATAGTTGAAGCCCTGGGGGGTGATCCAGATCGCTTTGCGCCCGCCGGAGGCCTCCCGGGCGGCCTTCATGAAGGCGCTCACCTTCTCGATCGGTTGCGCGGCGTATCCACCCTTGAGGAAGCAGGGATAGGGGTCGGGCATCAGAATGTCGCCGCCGTCCGCGTACTTATGGATCCCGGCGATGGTATCGTTCAGCATGATGCAGGGGTGGTAGGGGTCTGCGTCAGCGACCACCTGATAGAGGCGGCGGGTGCGCTCCGGAAGCGCCGGGCGCAGCTCTGGCTCGTCCGCCATGTACCAGGCGAGGATGCCGGGATGGTCCTTGAGGGCGTCAATGCGTGCCGCGAGTGCCTTGGCGTCGTCGTCGCTCAGGGGCTCGCCCCAGGCGTTCATCATCTTGGATGAGGGATAGGGATAGAGGGTGACGTAGGTTTTCGCCGCGGCCACCTCATCCAGGAACGCGCGTGCTTGCTCCACCGACTGGTATTGGGTGTTGTAGGTCTGCATCGCCGTATAGGGGCAGTCGGGCCTGGCCATCTCCGCCGGGGGGATGGAGAACCACCCAAAGGGGAGATACGGCTCGCCGTTGTGGCGCAGTACCATCTGCTCATCGAAGCGCCACTCGTGGCCGTTGGGCGCCGGCGGCAGCTTCCGAATGGGCGCCGTGACGACGCAGATCTGCTTGCCCGAGCGTTCCTGCACGGCCACCTGGAGCAGGTAGCTCCCCTCCCCCAGCGCGCCCACCGGAAGGCGCAGTTGCGTCTGTGCCTCCAGCTTGTCGATCCTCGCCGTGGCGACCGACTTGCCGCCCGCCTGGCCCTCGGGAACGAGCGAGACGAGGGCGCGCGCGCCGGCCATCTCCTCCGGCGAGAGCGCCAGGCGGAGGGTTGCCTCGATGGCATCGATCTTCTCGGTGGCGTAGATCGAGTTCCGGTAGGCCGGCCGGGTGACGACGATCTCCGCCGGGACGTAATCGAGCGTGACCGGGAGGGAGCGGACGCAGTAGACGCGGTTTGGATCGCGCCGGTCGCGCACCGTCAGAACCAGCGTCTGGTTCCCCTCTCCCGGGAGCGGAGCCGTGAAGCTGTACTCGCGGCCCTGCCCAGCGTCCAGCATGTCCTGCACGGGCGGGCCAGCCAGGCTCTTCCCTGCCTGCACGAGCGTCGGCACGAGCTCAATGGGAAGCAGGCGCCCTGTCTGATTTGTGAGATGCAGCTTCGCCCGGTAGAGCAACCGGCCCTCCTCGCGGGCCACGGAGGCTTCGAAGGGCCGCTCCATCTTCCAGAAATAGCGGCTGAGGGTAGCGCCTGGCAGCTCGAGGGAGGCGTAGAGCGCCGGCTGGTGGAAGCCGCCGGTGGTCGGAGCGAAGCTGGAGAGTTGGGGCTGGCCTGCCTGGCGCTCGCGAGTGACATTGAGCGCCCAGGCCCCGGTGCTCTTCCCGGTGAGGCCCAGCTCGACAAACGGAATGGCTGCTTCTACCTGCCACGACTGCTCGCCGATATGCGCCTGCGCGACCCAGTCGCAGTTCCACTCCTTGCTGCGCACATGGCCGCCCTGGCGGAGCTCGGCGTCATAACGCGCGCCCAGGGGATTGATGGTGAAGTGATAGTACTCAACGCGCTCGCCCGTGGGATCGATCATGATCTCGACGCAGTCATCGCGATGGACGGGGCCATCGTGCTCACGGACGGTGGCGCGCAGCTCCGTGATGTTCGGCTCGGAGCACTCGATGCCGAAGTAGAGGCGCGAGTCATCAAAGAGCACCTTGAAGCGCGTCTGTGGGTTCGCCGGAACCGTCACCTGGTCGAGCTGGGTGAAGCTGCCATACCAGGTGGCCGCCTGCCATGCGGCCTCGTCGAGCCGGCCATCGATCTTTGGGGCGACGGCGGCGCGTGTCGCGACAACTCTCGGAGGCTTCGGTGCTTCACCGGCCCAGGTCGCCACGGGTGCCATCGCCAGAAGCAGATAGAGGAACCGCTTGATCATCGTTACTCTCCCTCCCTGTGGCCCCCTGCTCGCCGCGCAGCGACGCTCAGAGCCCAAGCAACCGGATCGCGTTCTCTCGCGCGATCTTACGGAAGGTCTCCTCGCTGAGTTTGCCGGAGGCCTTTAGGCCAAGCAGGAACTCCACCTGGGGCGCGGGCTGTTGCGCGCTGCAGATGTCGGTGCCGAAGAGGAGCCGGTCCTGGAACTCGTTCAGGAAGCGGACCGCGTAGTCTGGGTCGCGCGCCAGGGCGTTGTAGCCGCTGCCAGCGGAGAGGTCTCCATACAGATTCGGGTATCGGCGGAACAGTTTCGGGACGACGCCCTCCTGGTGGATCGGATAGCGCGGATAGGAGCTCCGGTCGGCAGGGGTCTCCAGGCGGCCGATCTCGGCCCAGAATGCCGGTCCGTGCCCGAGAATGATCAGGCGCGGGAAGCGCTGCAGCGTGGTCTCTAGCTGCGGCAAGCCCTGATCATCATAGAGGCCGTAGGTGCCCCCGATGCGCGTGGAGATGTCGAAGATGACCGGGAAACCTACGTCTTGGGCGTGCTTGAAGAGGTTCTGGACGCGCGGGTCGAGGAAGGGAAGGTTGGGCATCAGCTCGCCAATCCCCTTGCACCCCTGGTCGCGGTAGTAGCGCAGGACATCGCCCAGGGGCGCGTCTGGTGAGTTGAAGAGGGCGCGCGGATCCACGTTGCAGAAGGGAATGAAGCGATCGGGGTAGCGCGCGGCGATCTCCAGGATCTCCTCGTTCGATTCCGGCAGGTAGACCTCCGGCCCGATCAGCGGGAGCAGGCAGGCCTTCTCAATCTTCAGCTCTTCATACCGCTCCAGGAGCTGCTCCGGGGTGACGAAGTGGATCCGTCCGTCCTGCTTCGGCCCGATCTTCTTATAGGCATGCGCGTGGATGTCGATGAACATGGTCCCCCTCCTCTCCCGGTCTGGTTCGCACGCCTGAGGGACAACTCCTGCCCTGGATGGGCCGTGAAACCGCGGCCGTGGGGAATCGAAAACAGGCGAACGGCGGGTGGAATCCCCTTCCGCGGGCCCACCGAGTGCCTGGCAGATGCCTTCTCGCCCCTCTGCCGCGTGGCTGGCTCCCAGCCCTCACAGGATCCGCGGGTTTGGCGGCGAACAAAGAAGCGATGCGACGGATCGGCCAGGGGAGAGCCCGGGTTGAAGGAGCGCAGAGGAGTATGAACTGTATTTGGATTACTGTAGATAGCTTCCGGCAAGATCACCTTCGCTGTTACCGCCCCCAGGGCACATCAGATTCCACCGGCAAGAGCTTGCTGCCCCACACTCCGAACATCGACCGTCTGGCTGCGGATGGGCTGTGTTGCGAACGTCTGCGCAGCGAGGCGCTGCCGGCGGCGCCCTGCCGCCGTGGGATCTTCACCGGCCGGCGCGCCTTTCCCTGGCGTGACGCGCCCGCGCGCCAGGGCGAGGAGATCATGGCTTCTGGGTGGCTGCCCCTCCCCGATGAGGAGGTGACCGTTGCCGAGCACCTGGCCCGCCACGGTTATGTGTGCGCCCTCGTGAGTGACTGCTACCACCTGATGGAGCCGGGCCAGAACTTCCATCGCGGGTTTCACAGCTACCACTGGGAACGCGGGCAGGAGTATGACCGGTGGCAGAGCCAGCCGCTGCCGCCCGGGAGGCTGGAACGCTATCTGAAGGAGGGCACCCCCCTCAGTGATCCCAGAACGCGCGTCCTGGCCCAATACCTGAAGAACCAGATGTATCGCCAGGGGGACGAGGAGTTCCAGGCGGCTCGCGTTTTCCGCCGAGCGATCGAGTGGCTGGAGCGTAACCACACTCACGAGCGCTTCTACCTGCATATCGAGTGTTGGGATCCCCACGAGCCGTGGGACGCGCCACAGCGTCTCATCAGCCTGTATGACCCCCGATGGGGCGGGCCGCACCTCATCTACCCGAACCTGTGGAAGCGCAATGAACTGACCGACGCCGAGCACCACCATATCCGCGCGCGCTACGCGGCCGAGTGCTCTCTGGTCGATCATTGGGTAGGCCGGCTGATGAGCACCGTCGAACGCCTTGGCCTGGTGGAGAACACGCTCATCGTCTTCCTCTCTGACCACGGGAAGATCATCGGCGAGTTCAATCACTACGGCATGGCTCCAGAGGATACCAGCCTGGAGCTCAACTCGGTGCCGTGCATCATCCGCCATCCGAAGGGCGAACTGGCCGGCGGGCGCTATGCCGGCTGGTTCTACAATACCGATGTGACGGCCACAGCCCTCTCACTTCTGGGCGTCGAGCCGAAGCCGCTCACGGAGGGGGAGAGTTTCTGGCCGGCTGCCGCGAGCAACGCCGAGTTCCGCGACCATGCTGTCGTTTGCTACCAGCACGTTCTCTCCTGCTGGCAGGACGACTGGCTCCTACTGGTCGATACCGCCCGGAATACGACGGAGCTCTACCATCTGGGCGAAGACCCCCATCGCGAGAAGGATGTCGCCGCCCGCTACCCGGAGATCCGCGATTCCCTGCAGCGTCGGATTGAGGCCGTCATGGCGGCCCCCTGAGCCGTGCTCCTCGCCCCGTCCCTGTCGGAAACGGGCGGCCGGCACCAGCCGGCTTTGAATGCGCGCGCGGGGGGCCGCCTGCCCTCCCCTACTCCTCGCCTCCCAGGAGCCCTTCGTGATAGAAGACGGGGGCATACCCCTTCTCGGTGGCCCAGGCAATCGCGGCTTCGAGGCGCTGGGCATGGTCCGGCAGATAGCGCTGGTAGAACGGCCAGAAGTACTGCTCGTGGGTGAAGAAATCCATGATCTCGGCGCGTCGCGGGTCTTGTCCGAGGGGCTCCAGAACGCCGCGCACCTGATCGAGCGGCGTGTTGTTGCAGACGATGGCGATGTCCGAGAAGATGATCCCGGTGGAGAAGTCCTTGAGCGCGCCGTAGGCATGCACCGCGGCGCATCGGTCGTCATCGAGGAAGTAGTGGACGTCGTGCCCGGAAGGGCGCCAGCCGAAGAAACCGCTCAACACCTTCACGCCCCGGTCGGCGAGCACCTTCAGACTGGCCGGCTGGACCATCCCCCAGTGGATGACCGTCGGCGGCGCGTAGCTCTGCTCTCCCGCGAAGCGGTGGATCTCTGAGGCGACCAGATCGAAGTCGTGCGCCAGTTTTTCGGCGGGGGCATACTGATACGGCCGGTCGGGATCGTTGGCGTAGGCATGGAAGGCGAGCTTCAGCCAGTGGGCGCAGTCGGCCCACTCTCCCTTGTAGCGGTCCGGGAACTGCGGGAGCGAGAAGTCGTCACCGGTGGTGTAGTAGATGTTCAGGGTGAACTTCGTTCCATAGCGCGCATTCAGGTCTCGGAGGCTCTTCAGGTAGAAGCAGTCGAAGAGAGACGCGTAGTTGTGCTGGAAGATGTCGCGCAGGAAGAAGCTGTTGTCATCGATGGAGAAGCGGTAGCGCGGGCGAGAGAAGCGGTCCCAGACGACACGCACGCGATGCTCGTGCTGCCCATAGGGGCCTTCCGAGAGGGCGACTAGGTCGCTCTCCTTCTCGCGCAGCACCACCTCGCAGGAGAAGCGGAGGCCCTGGCGCGTGGCCGGCACTCCGTTGATGGAGACCTCATCGCGCAAGGGCGCCTCGCCGGTGACGGTGATGCGCAGCCCATTCGCGTCCTGCCGGCCGTGCCGGTGGTTCAAGATCATTCCATGCAGAGGGAAATCGATCTTCAGCATGCTCGTGCTCCTCACGCCGGGCAGCGGGCGTCGTTCACGTCCGAGAAGCGCCCGCCAAAGAGAGATCGGGAGCGAGAGCGGAAGCCTCGCGAGCGGGCCGGAGCCCCCACCGCGATGGCCGCCCGCGCTCCCGGGAAGCAGTTGCTGGGGATCTTCGCGCTTCTGATGCGGGATGCCTGCCGTGCTTGACACCCCTTCGGGCGGAGAGTAGAATAGAGGCGTGCAGGGGCAGGGCACGTCTAGCACGCGTCGAGCACGTCCTCCCCGGAGCGACAGGCCCCGTTCGCTGGCTGACCGTTGAAGGAGATTCTGCTATGGCTTTGCTAGGCTATGACGACACGCCGATTCTGCCCTATGGCAAGTATCGGGTTCACGACAGCACCCGCCCGCAGCCGAGAGTGATCACCCCGGCTGGCCCGAGCACCCAGGAGGCGCCGGGCACGCCGCCCTCCGACGCCGTTGTGCTCTTCGACGGCAAGGATCTCTCTGGCTGGATCTCTGCCAAGACGGGCGATGCCGCCGGGTGGAAGGTGGAGAACGGCTACATGGAGGTGGTGCCGGGCACCGGCAGCATCCGAACCAAGGAGGAGTTCGGTGATTGCCAGCTCCACATCGAGTGGGCTGCGCCCGTGGTGGTAAAAGGCGAGAGCCAGGGCCGTGGCAACAGCGGCGTTTTCCTGATGGGGCGCTATGAGATCCAGGTGCTCGACTGCTACAACAACCCCACCTACGCCGACGGCACCGCGGCGGGCATCTATGGACAATACCCGCCGCTGGTCAACGCCAGCCGCAAGCCGGGCGAGTGGCAGACGTATGATATCATCTGGGAGGCGCCCCGCTTCGCGGACGGCAAGATTGCTCGTCCGGCGCGCGTGACGGTGATCTGGAACGGGGTGGTCGTACACAATGCGACCAAGCTCATCGGCCCCACGACTCACCGCCAGGTGCTCCCCTGGGCCGAGCATCCGCCGGTGGGCCCGCTGGAGCTCCAGGATCATGGCGACCTGGTGCGCTACCGCAACATCTGGTATCGTCCCCTGAAGGATTACGACCAGCCGTAACTCTTTGGGAGAGGCTCGTGTCTGGCGCGAGCCTCTCCCGATCACCTTTCTCCCACTTTCGCCGCGCGCGCTTCCCAAAGGCGCGCCACACCCCTCCCCCGCCTAGTCACGCAGGCTGAAGACGTGCTCCGGCACGAAGGAGAGCAGCGGCGGCAGCTTGGCATCGAGGCGGAGCTTATTGTCCTCAAGCACGCCCTCATCCGCCTTGAGAATGGCGAGCGACCAGACCTTTCCGGCATGGCCGGCCGTGGAGACCGGGATCGAGGCGGTACGCGCCCGCAGACTGGTCTGGCCAGTGGCTGCCTCTTTGCCCGCCGGGTCGTGGACAGTAACGCGGACCGTCTCCCCGCCGCTTCCCGTGGCCCTCAGGGTGAAGCGGTCGATACCCTGGGGCACCTGGAAGTAGAGGCGCGGGGCGCCAAAGATGAGGCTGAGATCCTCGCCGGCGAAGAGACCGACCGGCACGTTGGCGCTGACCACGCGGTAGGCGCTGCTTCCGGCCGAGGCGCCCAACAGGTAGACGCCGTCCTTCTGGGGCGTGAAGCGCACCTTCCCCTCCTTCTGGCCCGGGATCGTGCCCGAGGTAAGCTTCTGCATGGAGGCATCGCGCAGTTCCCAGATAAGGGGCGAGGGGAACTTGCCCACGAGCACGTTCTGCAGGGTGAGTTCCACCGGCTGCCCTGCCTTTGCTGCCAGGACAAGGAGGTTCTCGCCGCGGAGGGTGACCTCGGGGAACTTCACGCGCTTGCCGGTGACCTGCGGCAGGATCAGCTTGCGGAGCTTGTCGGGATCTTTGAAGACGGTGAGCGACCAGTCCTCTTCGGTCTGGCGGGGCTCGCGCCAGGCGTTGAGGCGACCGCCAGCGATGGCGTGGTTGGCCCAGGTGAACCACTTCCAGTAATCGGCATGGTCCTGCTTGGTATAGGTAGGGCCTTCGTAGAAGATCCAGTAGCCGTCGGTGGTCTCGGAGCTCATCACGGCGTTCTTGCCGGAGAACTCCGGATCGGCGCCGGGCACCACCGGATCGATGCCCCCGGCGTAGAGGAAGGGAACGCCCTTGGCCTTCGCGGTTTCGATGCCCCGCTGCAAGATGCGTCGGTTGGCTTCCAGCGCCTCTGCCTGGGGCAGGAAGCGCGAGGGCCGGCCGTAGATCCAGGGGTCGGCCAGGATGATCGGAGCCTGGGCGGTGGACCATTCCGGGAGGGCCGCTTCCAGCATGAAGGGCGTGCCGGGCCCGGGATAGATGCAGAACTGGAACGTGGGATCGTGGCGATCCACGGCCTGGCGCAGCGCGCGACACCGCTCGCGCCAGTGCGCGATCTGGAAGCGCTCGAACTCCTCGTGCAGCTTCTGTTCCTCAAGCCAGCTCTTGCGCGCCCCTAGCTCCAGCTTCGGGATCTCAATCCCTCGGGCCTGGGCGAACCGCTTCAAAATGACATCATCATAGGAGAGGGAGTAGAGGTTCCCCTCCTTCCCGGGGGCGTAGTTCTCATAGTCGAGGAAGACACCCATCAGGTGCTTGTTGTTGGCGCTGATCTTCGCGTATTCAACAATGTAGCGCGCCGTCCACTCCCAGAACTCATCCGAATTGGGGCTCCAGAGAGGCTGCTCGTTCCCACTGGCCCACACGACGCGCTTGCCGTCTGCCTCGGGACCCTTGGGTGCCTCCAGCGTGCCGCGCATCCAGGGCATGTGGTAGATGCCGTACTTCCGGCACCACTCGGTGACGTCGCGCACCTCCTGCAGGCGCTCATGGCCACGGCGCGGCGAGAAGACGTTGAAGCCCGCATCAGCGGCAGCCTTGATCATCCACTCCTTGGTTACCCAGCCCTCCACGGGCTGCATCACCTTATCGACGAGGATGGTGAGCTTGACGGTGCGCCCCAGCTCCTGCCGGGAGACGCCTTGGGCGCACCACCCCTGCACGGTGGCAAGGGCCACGGCGATCATGCTGAGTACAAGGATCTTGCGCATCTTCCCCTCCTTCACGCGCGCGGAGAGTGCCTGGGCGGGGGCTTCCCCAGCACTCCGGGCAATGGACCAGGAGAGCCTGAACGCCCAGGACGGGCGCTCCTTCCCCGCACGGGCTCTCTGGACCGCCGCGTCCCAGGCAGAAGTCGCTATGGGAGGATGTCAGGCGATCTCGATCAGCGCCTCCTTGCCGGTCGCGGCGGAGCGATAGATGGCATCGAGCATGTGCTGCAGAACGACTCCCTGGCGGGCGTCGGTGCGGAGGCACTTCTCGGGGTCGCGGATGCACTCGACGAGGTGCGCGTGCTCGGCGGCATAGGCATCCTGCTTCTTGTATTGCGGGACGATATCCGCGATGAAGCCGTTGTCCTCGGTGATCACCTTGACGGAGGTGCCGGGCTGGATCTCGAGCCCGCCCTTGTCGCCCATCACGCGGATCTCGCTTCCCTGAGAGGTGTTGGCCGCCCAGGAGACCTGGATCACGAGCGAGGCGCCGTTCTCGAAGCGGATGAGGGCGGCGGCCAGGTCATCCACATCGAAGGGGCCGCCTGGGACGGGGGTGCCCCACATGCTCAGGTAGTTGTAGCTCTCGGGATCGACGCCAAAGCGTGCGTGCGTCACGGCGCTGGCTGCGACGGGCTTGGGCTGGCCCATCAGGAAATGGGTCAGGTCGAGGATATGCACGCCGATGTCGATCAGGGCACCGCCACCGGAGACCGCCTTGGTGGTGAACCAGGAGCCGAGGCCGGGAATGCCGCGCCGGCGCCACATCTGCACGGTGGCATGGTACACCTCGCCCAATCGGCCGGCCTTCAGGTAGTTGAGCGCCGTCTCGGTTTCGCTCTGGAAGCGCATGTTGAGGCCGTACATGAGACGCAGGTTGCGCTGAGCGGCCGCGGCGGCCATCTCCTCCGCCTGCTGGGCGTTCAGCGCGGGCGGCTTCTCGCAGAGCACGTGGCAGTCCGCCTTCAACGCGGCCAGTGTCGCCTCGGCATGGTAGGCGTTGGGCACGCACACCACCACCACGTCGAGCGACTCCTTCTCGAGCATGGCGCGGTAATCGGCATAGCGGCCAGGAATGTTGAAGCGGTCGGCAGTCTCCGCCAACGTCGCTTCCGACGGATCCGCGACGGCGGCTAGGACCGCGTCGCTTCGCTGGGCCAGCCGCTCCGCATGCACGCGGGCGATTGTGCCGGCGCCGACAAATCCATATCTGAGTGTATCCATCGCGATTATTCCTCCAGGCTGAGAGAGGCAGCGTAGACCTCGTACCGTGTTGTTCTTCTCTTCGCCGTGGCTGTCGCCATTGCCTGCCGGAGAGGATCGCGCCCGGCGGCACGGCTGCCGCTGCCCAGCGCCGGGCAGCGGCTACCGCGTCACGGTGAAGACCGCGGCGTCGTTTGCCGGCAGGGCGCACGCGCCATCAGCCGACACCTGCCCATAGTGGATCGCGCCGACGCGCCAGCCGGGGGCAAGTGAAAGCTCCTCGCGCACCGCCGCCGGCGATTGGTTGAGCGCGATGACCAGGCGCTCCGTGGCGCTGAAGGGGTGCTCGGTGACGGCGACGAGTGGGTGCTGCTTGCGCACGGCGCGGCCGGCGAGCGCATCCGCGGCGATATGGCGGTAGACCTGCCAGCAGGGAGGCGCGTCCGGCGCGTGGAAGCTGCCCGGAGTGCGCGTCAGGAGCATCTCCATCGGCACGCCAAGGAAATAGACCTTTCCCTTGCCGCAGCTCGCCACGCTAAAGGCCGGGTTGCCGTCCGGCTCGTGCCCGAGGACCTCGGCGCGCGTTGGTGCGAAACGCACCTTGAAGGCCCCGCCGCAGGGGATCTTGGGGGAGCCCGGCAGGCCGGAAAGCGTGATCTCGCCCGTATCGCGCCGGCGCTCGCGCGTCTGCGGCTCCAGACCGGTTATCGGCTCGAAGCTGCTGGGTAGCCCGGTGTCGAGCGAGATGTAGAGGGTGGCTCCGGCTTCCACCTTCTCCAAGAGTTCGTGCAAGCGGCGGCGCGAGATCATCGCGGCTCCGCTGAGGCAGGGGAGCAGGTAGAGCGGGGCCTCCAGGATCGGCTGCGAAGCGTACTGGAACTCGAGATCGAACCCCGCCTGCTTCGCCAGGATGAAGGTGCTGTAGGCGACTCCCCAGTGATCCTGGTCCTCGGTGAGGATGCAGACTGCTTCGCGAGCGCGCTGGGGCAGCACGCGGAAGGGGAGCTGGTCGAGGAAGCGACGGAAGTCGGTGATCGTGTTCAGTACCGGCTTGGGAGAGCCATCGATGCGCAGGAGGCCCAACTCGCGCTCGACGGCGTGCCAGTCATAGGGGGCGTGCGCCAGCTCCGTTTGCTCGTTCGCGCACCACCAGACGAGGCCGTGGCAGTCATTCGCCCAGAGCGAGAAGAGGCAGGAGCGAATGAAATCGGCCGCGATCTTCTCGCTGGCAATCACCGGGCCCAGGGTGCCGATCTCCTGGCAGAGGCAAGGCTTCCCCCCGATATCGGCGTAGTAGCGCGACTCCGCGGTGCTGTGCAGGATGGTGCGGATGGTGTTCACGGGGTCCTGGTCGCAATGCGGCGTGAAGATGGGGTAGGGGTGGGTGCAGAGGAGATCGGTGAGCTCCGCCTGATCCGTGATGCGCCATGCGCCCGTGGGAGAGAGGCCGTGCATCCCGGAGACCACGGGTCGCGTGGGGTCGGCGGCGCGGATGGCATTGGCGATGGTCGCCGCCCAGACGTAGGCCTGCTCGCGGGTGGCGCTGCCCATGCAGTTGCACTCATTCCCCAGGTCCCAGCCGATGATGGCGGGGTGTGCTTTGAAGTGGCCGACGAACTCGCGAACGAAACGCACCTCCCACTGGATGGCGACGGGATCGGTGAGGGGGTTGAGGTCCTCGAGCGCCGGAGGAAGATGCAGGCGACCAGACATCCACCCCGTGAGCAAGCCGATGAGGAGCTTCAGGCGATGCTTCTCCGCCAGGTCGAGGAAAGTGGCGAACTGCTCCATCGCCTGGTGCGAGAGGCCTGCCTGCCGGAGGGGATCATCCGGGAGGGGGGCTTCCCCATGCCGGAACTCGACCGGGCGCCCGCCCCCTCCGCGCAGGAGGTGGATCGGCTGGAAATCGGGCCAGAGGGGAAAGACGCGCAGGAGCTGCAGTCCGGCGTCGCTGAGGAGGCGGAAGTCACGCTCCACGACCTCCGGGTCCCATTCGGCCCACATGCGAGTGCCCGCGTGCGAGGCCCAGTAGTTGCACCCGACGACAAACTCGCCGGGCTTCGTCAGATCGATCTCCATCTCCATCCGCGTCC
This sequence comes from Armatimonadota bacterium, assembly GCA_012841485.1. The sequence goes on along the minus strand of DUUU01000249.1, from coordinate 19,961 downwards.
TCTCGTGCTGAGTGATGCCGGCTTCCAAGGGGGGAGAAGCGGGCGAGCAAGCGGCCCAATGAGAGGCACCGCGCGCCGGTCGGCCCAAGCGCCCGATCACGCCTTTGTCCCGCCGTTCTCCTTCGGACGTTGCCGGGTCGCTTTCACGTTCCCGACGGCGCGCCCGATTCCCTGCCGCGGGCAGGAGTGACGACGGGGTTGCCGGCGCAGGGCGCCTTCTCAGGAACCTCCCGGGCGACTACTACGCGGTCGGTGGCAAGCGAAAGAGCTCGATGGCGTTGAGAGAGCCGATGCGGTCGATGGCCTCGTCCGAGGCCCCGGCGCTTTGGAGGAACCCGACAAAGGAGGAAACGCGCGCCGGGAAGGGGTTTTCACCCTCGCTCACATCGAACATCGTGCCATACGATTGGAAGGGGGGACCGACGCGAGTCGTCCAGTCGGTTCCGGCGAGGAGGCGCGTGGCAGGCACCTCGGCGAGCGTGCGCGCCAGCGCGGGGCAATGGAAGTCACGGATCTCCACCCAGAAGTTATCGGGGAAGCTGGGGAAGAGGCCGGCCAGGGTGTCCAGGAACATGTTGGCCCAGGGGACGAAGGCGGGCGTGGGCCCGCAGCCGATGGCGTGCGCCAGGATGTATTTCGCCTCTGGAACGCGCTCGGCGGCCTGGAGGAGGTCGCGCATATGATCCATGCCGTCGGAGGAGCCGCCACGGTCATCACGGAACCAGTAGGTGCCGAGATGCACCTGCATCGGAACATCATAGCGGGCGGCGAGGCGGAGGAGTGGCTCCACGGCGTCGCTGGCCATATGGTACTTCATACTGTACTGGAGCATCTCCCCGAGCATCACGAAGCCCCACTCCTCAAAGCAGATCTGCATGGCGCGCAGCGACTCTTTCTGGAAGTGCGGGTTGACCGTGCAGCTCCCGAAGAGCCGGCCGGGGGCTCGGCGCACCAGCTCATAGATAAAGCGGTTCCCCGCGAGAATCGCGTCTGGGTCGCGGATCATCGGGGAGAAGTAGGGGGCGTCGCAGCTGATGATGAAGCGCAGCTCGGCATCGCAGCGGTCGAGGACGTCGAGAAGATGCTCCAGCATGCGCTCGCGGCGCTGGCCATCGGGCCCCAGGTCGCTCACGTGGATGTGGGTGTCGATCCACGCACGTTTCATGTTGCACCTCGCTTCGCGTCGTACTCCTGCTGCTGGGATGGAGCGCCAGGGCTTCGCCATGGAGGGGAGGGATGCAACGCGAGAGGCGCCGCGGCTCCCGGCTGTCGTGCCCACCAGGCGATCCGGCGACTAGGGGGCAGGCGCGCGAGGCGAGCCCCTGGTGGCCCGCCCCGCGCGGTATCCGCGTGCATGGGTTAGAAGATGGTGAACCGCTCCTTCGGCGCGTTGCACACCGGGCACTTATCGGGGGCATCGCCCTCCCCGGTAAAGCCGCAGACGGAGCAGACCCAGATCGGGCCGAATTCGGCGTCCTGGCCGGCATCCACGGACTCCTTGGCACGCTGGTAGAGCGCGCGGTGGACCTTCTCGGCCTCCAAGGCGGCGCTGAAGACGGTGTTGGCGCGCTTCTCGCCCTGAGCCTCGGCTACGACGATGTACGCCGGGTACATCTCGTCAGACTCGAACCCCTCGCCGCAGATGGCGTCATGTAGGTTCTCCGCGGTGTTGCCGACACCCCCGAGGGTGCGCAGGTGAGCCGATGCATGGACCTGCTCCGCATAGGACGCGGCGGCGAAGAGGCGTGCCACGTTCTCCTTGCCCTCGCGCTTTGCCTTCTCCGCGTAGTTCAAATACTTCAGGTGCGCCTGGCTCTCGCCGGCGAAGGCCGCCTTCAAATTCTCCTCAGTCATCTTCCGCATGTCAACCCTCCTCCTGATGATGCAACACGGGTGCGCCGGGCACCCGAGGGCAAGAATGGCTCCGGCCGGTTCAGGGTGGTGGTCCCAGGAGCGGCTTGTTGCTCTGGTACCATGGGCACCTCTCCCAGATATGTGAGGCAGGCTACCGGCGCAGCTTACGACGCGGCGGGATGCCCGCAATTCGTGATGCGTGGCCGGGGCGTGGCGCGCCCAACCTGCATGGGTAAGCGAGACCCGGAGCATTGGTTGCCACTGTTGTAACACGCCCGCGCGCGATTTGGTTCCACCGCCTTTCTATAGTTCGGCCCTCACCCGGTGGCAGTCCTACCGGTGAGCGTGATGGGTGCCATCAAGGGCCCGAAGGAGTGCGACGCTCCGGCCCCCGGCTTCCAGACCCTGGGCCATCGCGCCTCCCCGGCTTCCAGGCTGCGCGGCGGCCCCGGGGCAGGAGGCAGGAGTGCCCCATCCGTCTCCGTCCTGTTCATCCGGGTATCGCGCTATCCCGGGATCGCGTCTTTTGGCGGTGATAGAACAGATTGTAACAACCTGGTTACCGCTCGTTAACACGCCAGTAACAAGGCGCTGGTAAGATAGAGTTGATAGCCGACGCACGGCGTGTCTTTTGCGCAAGGGTACACCGTGGAGTGAGAGGGGCAGGGTGGCTTTTGGGGAAGGTGGGATCGGCGGCGGGGGCGGGGCGGCTCACAGAGCGCCCCAGGAAGGTTGGGATTCGCTGGAAGCCAGGAGCGGCGAAGGCGCAGGCGTCCGGCGGGATCCGGTACGTGACAAGAGTCGCTCAGTGGGGGCGGCGCCAATAGAGGAGAGCACACATTGAAGACACCAGGCGAGGTGATTGCGTTCGCGAGGGAGAACGGCATCCGTGTGATCGACTTCCGATTTGTGGATCTGCCTGGGATCTGGCAGCATTTCTCGATCCCGGTCCGCAATCTCACCGAGGAGCTTTTCGAAGATGGTCTCGGTTTTGATGGTTCATCCATCCGCGGTTTCAAGGAGATCCATGAGTCGGACATGATCCTGATCCCGGATGCCCGGACGGCGTTCGTGGACGTTTTCACCCAGGAGCCGACGCTCAACATCCTTTGTGATGTCCATGACCCGATCACGCGGCAGCCGTATACGCGCGATCCGCGCTACATCGCGCGCCGGGCGGAGGAGTACTTGAGCAGCACCGGGATCGCGGATACGGCGTACTTCGGGCCGGAGGCTGAGTTCTACATTTTTGATGACGTGCGCTTCGGCACCACGACGCACTCTGCCTTCTACGCGCTGGATTCGTGCGAGGCCGCGTGGAACACCGGGCGAGACGAGCAGCCGAACCTTGGCTACAAGATCCGTTACAAGGAGGGGTATTTCCCGGTGCCGCCCATGGATCAGTTCATGGACCTGCGCACCGAGATGATGCTCGAGCTAGAGAAGGCTGGCATCGAGACGGAGTTGCACCATCACGAGGTGGCGACGGCCGGGCAGGCGGAGATCGACGTTCGCTTTGATACGCTGTTGTCGAGCGCCGATAAGCTGATGAAGTTCAAGTACGTGGTGAAGAACGTGGCGCGCCGCAACAACCGCACGGTTACTTTCATGCCCAAGCCGCTCTACCAGGACAATGGTTCGGGGATGCACGTGCATCAATCGCTGTGGAAGGATTCGAGGAACCTCTTCTGGGACGAGCGTGGGTATGCCGGGCTGAGCGAGATCGCCGTCTATTACATCGGCGGTCTGCTGAAGCACGCGGCGAGTATTCTGGCGTTTGCGGCGCCGACCACCAACTCGTACCGCCGTCTCGTGCCCGGCTACGAGGCGCCGATCAACCTGATCTACAGCCAGCGAAACCGGTCGGCGTGCGTCCGGATCCCGGTCTACAGCAAGAGTCCGAAGGCAAAGCGGATTGAGTTCCGCCCGCCGGATCCCTCCAGCAACCCGTACCTGTGCTTTGCGGCGCTGCTCATGGCCGGCCTGGATGGTATCCAGAACCGGATCATGCCGCCGGAGCCGATTGACAAGGATCTATATGACCTGCCGCCAGAGGAGAAGGCGGCGGTAGAGAGCACGCCAGGCAGCCTCGCGGAGGCGCTGAACGCGCTCGAAGCGGACCACGACTTCCTGCTCAAGGGCGATGTCTTTACAGAGGACGCGATCCGGGCCTGGATCGACTTCAAGCGCAAGCGCGAGCTCGACGAGGTGGCGCTGCGCCCGCATCCGCATGAGTTCGCCCTCTATTACGATATCTGAGGGATTGCGTGGTGAGTAAGGGGTGGCGAAGGGCCGTGCGAGAGGCCCTTCGCCACGCCGGCGCCCTCGGATGAGAGGGCATCTATCCTGCCCGTTGTTCCAGTACCCCCGGGATCCGCGCCCAGCTTCACTTCCCGCTGTTGCCATACCTCGGCGACGATAGTTGTATCTCCTCTTTTGCGCTCGCGCCACGCCGGCAGGTTCGCCTGGTAGAGCGGCTCTGCGTCGCGAGCAGGGGAGACGGTGCCGCGCGTGCCCTTGCTACGGTGTGGAGGGTTATGCTATACTGAGGATGCCACAGGCCGCTGCGGAAGTCCTCGGATGCCGTTCCACCCAGCGCTCCGCCGCAGCACTCGCGACAGCAAGGTGAGGCCAGATAGACCATGGCGAAGATCATTTCCATCGCGAATCAGAAGGGCGGCGTGGCGAAGACCACAACGACCGTCAACCTGGGGGCGGCGCTCGCGGAAGCGGATCAGCGCGTGCTGCTCATCGACCTCGATCCACAGGCGCACCTGGCCTTGAGCCTCGGTCTGAACCCCGATGACCTGGATGCGAGTACCTTCAATGTGTTGGCGGAGCCCTCTGTGGGGTTTTCTCGCATCATCACCCCGATTTCCGAGGGGCTTGCCCTGGCTCCGGCGGATATCAACCTATCGGTAGCAGAGCAGCGCCTCGGGGGAACGATTGGGCGCGAGCAGATTCTGCGCGATAAGCTGCGCGAGGTTGAGGCGAACTACGACTACATTCTCATCGACTGCCCGCCTAGCCTCGGTGTTCTGACCGTGAACGCGCTCACGGCCTCGCAGCGGGTGATCATCCCGGTTCAGGCGCATTACCTGAGCATGAAGGGGATGCAGCTGCTGATGGAGACGATTGGCCTGGTGCGCGAGAAGCTGAACCCGCGGCTGGAGATCCTGGGGATTCTCCTGACGATGGTGGATGTGCGCACGCGGATCTCGCATCAGGCGATCGCTGCCTTGCGGGGCATGTTTGGCGACAAGGTGTTCCGCGTAATGATCCGCCAGAATACGAAGGTGATCGAGGCTTCAGCGCGCGGTGTGCCGGTGCTCAAGTCGGCATCGAGCTCGCCGCCTGCTCAGGCGTATCGCCAGCTGGCACGGGAGGTGCTCAGTGGCCAAGAAGCCGGTCTTTGATTTCGGGTTGGAGCAGGCGCCGCGGGTGCGGGAGCGCCAGGAGTGGATGGAGGTGGCTCAGGACACACGCGCCATTGGAGCCGCCGCCCTGGAGAACGCACGCATTCTGGCCATCGACCATGTGGAGCCGGGTCCATGGCAGGTACGGCGGGATTTCCGCCCGGAGAAGATGGCGGAGCTGGTGGAGAGCGTGCGCGCTCAAGGCGTGCTGGAGCCGATCCTAGTGCGTGCGAGTGAGGGCGGTCGCTACCAGATTATCGCGGGGGAGCGCCGGTTCCGCGCCGCGCTAGAGGCAGGCCTGACCACAGTGCCCGCGCTCGTCCTGGAGATCGATGACGTCGATGCCCGCGTGGTCTCGCTCATGGAGAATATCCAGCGGGACGACCTGAACGAGATGGAGCGCGCGGAGGGGTTGGTTTCGCTCAAACAGCTCACCGGGCAGACGTGGGAAGAGATCGGCCAGCGCCTCGGTGTGACCCGGCGGCATGTGTTGCACCTCGTATCGTTGACCAAACTTCCGGAGAGCGTGCAGGCGCTGGTGCGCGAGGGCCGGCTATCGGCGAAACATGGCCGGCTGCTCTCGCAGGTGAAGAACGCGGCAGCGCTGAGCGCACTTGCGGAGGCGGTGGCCGAGTGCCGGCTGACCGCGGCGCAGACGGCGGAGGTGGTGAAGCGCGTGGGGGGTGAACCCGGGTTCACTCTGGAAGACGTCGGGGGGGACCCCGCGCAGGATCCCGCCGCCCTGCGAGATCGGATTGACCAGCTCATCGACTCGGTTCGTGCCCGCGAGAAAGAGCGCGCCACGCCCGGCGATACCGCGTCGCTGGTCCACGCGCTCTCCGAGATGCGGCGCGCGCTTGCCGCATTCCCGATGACTGCGCTCACTCCCGAGGCCGCGCGCAACCTGCAGAGCGAACTCGATTCCCTGATTCAGGCCGCCGATCTCCTCCGCCGGCGCGTGATCCCACCCATTCGAGAGGGATAGCGCGCGCCGCCGGGGCCTGCTGCTCGAACCCTCCTCGCCGTCCGCCTTATTCGCCCCTGGCCAGTGCTTTCACAGGCGCTGTCTTTCTGCCCTCGAACCGTGTGCGATCGCCGCACCCCCCGTGTCCCTCTGACTGCGCCCGCGTGTTCGCGGGACTCTCGCATCCACAGCCGGCCTGGGACGTGCCGCGCGGGCCGCAGACGTGGGTTGCGCTGGCGACTGGATGGCACCCGCCCGTTCCCGTTACCAGTGAACGGGTCCGGGGCTTGGGAGACAAGGCCGCGCGGCATCCGGGACGCAGGAAGACCAGTGACGTCTCTCCCGGATCCCGAAGCGGTCGCGAAAGGCCGAGGCTGTACACGTGGCGTGCGCGTAGCTGCCGCGAAGGCGTGTCTCTCCCTGACGGAGCGCCCGGGCCGCTATCGGTAGCAGCTGCTGGCGGGGGAGGGGAGGGGGCGTCCAAGGGCCGTGTGGGCGTGATTTGGGCGCCGTTCCACGTGAAACGGGGCCTTTTCGCCCCTGTCGGGGCCTGTGAGGGAGAGGATTCGGCCGAAAAGGGGGCTCTGCAGGGGGAAATCAGACCCGGGAGAGCTCCAACCGGCCGTTCCGAGAACGGGGTGAAGGCGGATAATAGTCGGAGGAAGGGGGTTTTTGGAGCGTTTGGGGGGGGCGCACGCCTGCTCTGCGCTCCGTGAGGCGCTCACGTGCCCGTCCCCTCATGCATGCGGGGATCGAAGGGGAGATCGTGCCGGCGCAGGGCGCCTCGGGGTGTCCTGAATGGCGAGCATCGCGCCACAGCAGGGAACGCATCAGTTGTGCCGGAGATCCGGGTACGCGCATAGGCAAGCGGAGTTTGCGAGGGAGCAAACGGGCGTGTGCCACATGGTGCGCGCGGCCTGGGGATCGATGCCGGAAACATAGGGGGTACCATCGCGCGTCACGAGGTCGGGGGAAAGAGTAGGGGATCACTAAGGGGGAAGCGGGAAAGAGACCGGTCGGGATGAGGAGAGGGGCTACCGTGGGCGCTCAGGGGGAGGGGGAGTGCCCGAACAGCGATGGGTGAACCCGGGTTCACCCATCGCCCGCGATCGCTGCGCACATCGAGAGTGCGCATCCGCGGAAAGTGTCATGGACCAACAATCGCCATCGCCCAGCCTATTCGCGACTACCAGTCATCGGCACCCGCGAGGCATGCGATCACTGGAACGGGCAGGAATCGAGGACGCTACTTCCCACATTCCGGATTGATGCAGCGAAACTGTGCACGCCAACTCGGCTCGCCGGGTATCGCACGTACGACCTCCATCTGCTGTCCACACCGGGAGCAATAGCGCGTGGGGGGCTCAACCTGCCGGCGGCCACCACCGCCACGCCGCGACCGTTGTCGAGAACCCCCACCTGGTCTTGCCGCTCTTCGCATACCGCACTCCCTTCTCTCTCGCACCTGCACAGCCCATGCCCGATTGCTCTCGCGCACAGCGGAGAGCGAACATGCGAACTGGGTATCGGGGGCTGCGCCAAGCCACAACCTGAATACGATTGGGGCATGCGCCCCAGGCATTGGCCAGGCGATACTATAATGGTTCGCCACTCGTTCACCGACCTCCTGGATCGGGTCGGTGAGCCCTGGCACAGCGATGAGGGGCCCCCCGGCGGAGCGCAGCAAACGATCCTGTCGTGCGGCTCGACGCTGCGCCTGGCGGGCGCGATCCGCAGCAGAGAGGGCACGACGCGCGCACGGCCATCTCATTCGTTCCGCAGAGAACGGTGTGCCGCCACCGGGGGGGATGGATGGCGAGAAGACGCCCCGCACCCCCCCGATCCCGGTGGATCCAGCGGCTCATCTCCGGTCATAGCCGGTCATACGCGGCGATATCCTAAAGCGGGAGGGCATCCGCGGGACGCAATCGAAGAATCTCTTCGCGGGTGCCGGCCGCGAGATCGCCTGGAGAGCCGCGGATTTAAGGTGGTGTTAAGGTCCCGCTAAGCTCCCATTAATCTCGGTGTGGTATGATAGGGCAGGGTGTGCGGCGCCTCGAGTGGGGCCGCGCAGAGACCCGAGCGGTTCAGCATCGCGGATCCTGCCGTCTCGAGAGAGAAAGAGGAAGAACGCCTTGAAGAGGATTCGCGATTGGGCGATGGGGCGCGTGGGCGTGCCGGAGCCGCTTCTCTTTGCGGCTTGCCACCGAACGGCAGGAGCGGTGGCGCACAGTTCGATCGCCGTCGCGGCATGCTCACTGCCGGCGTCCCGCTTCGATCAGGCGGGGACGCGGGCGAGCCCCCGACAGAGGGTCTCTACCCAGGTCCCGGATGCATCGTCCAGGAGCCAAGAGGGCACGACGTGTGTCCTTTTCAAGGTGATACTCGGGATAGCCCTGGTTACCTCCCTGATCCCTGCGCACGCTCGTGGTGCGCGTCTGTGGTGAAGGACCACCTATGGAAGCCACGATGATAGAACCCAGACCGATCTTTCAGCGCCCCAACGAGACCCGCGCTTCGCAGGGCCAGGTCAAGATTGGCGTGCGCGGTCTCAATCTTTTCTACGGACAGTTTCATGCCCTGAAAGGAGTCACCCTCGATATCCGCGAAAAGGCGATCACCGCTCTGATCGGACCATCGGGATGTGGCAAGTCAACGTTTCTGCGGACTCTCAACCGCATGAACGACCTCATCGCCAATGTTCGGGTTCAGGGCAGGGTGGAGATTGACGGGGAGGATATCTACGGGCCGAAGATGGATGTTGTCGACCTGCGCAAGCGTGTCGGCATGGTGTTCCAGCGCCCGAACCCGTTTCCCATGTCGATCTTCGACAACGTCGCGTATGGTCCGCGAACCCACGGGGTTCGTGACAAGCATCGCCTCGCGGAGATCGTCGAGACAAGCCTGGCGCGTGCTGCCCTCTGGGATGAGGTGAAGGACAAGCTTCGCGAGTCGGCGCTCGCGCTTTCCCTGGGTCAGCAACAGCGGCTCTGCATCGCGCGTGTTCTTGCGGTCGACTCGGATATCGTCCTCATGGATGAGCCCTGCTCGGCTCTCGACCCGATCTCGACGCTGCATGTCGAGGAGTTGATGCGGAGCCTCCGTGAAAACTACACCATCGTCATCGTCACGCACAACATGCAGCAAGCGGCTCGTGTTTCCGATGACACCGGGTTCTTCCTCAACGGGGAGATGATCGAGTTCGGGCCATCCTTTGAGATCTTCACCACTCCGCGTGATAAGCGCACGGAGGATTATGTTACAGGTCGGTTTGGGTAAACTGCGACACGTATTCCGCTGGACGAGGAGGGGCTTGGCATGCAGCCTGAAGTAGCGCGTGGTGTGCGGCGGACCTTCGAGGATCACCTCAGCGATCTCCTCGATAATGTCCTCCGCATGGGCGCAGCAGTCGAAGAGATGGTGGCACGTGCCGTCGAGGCATTGAGCCATGGTGATGTGACCGCGGGCAAGAAGCTCGATGAGTTCGATGATGTGGTAGACGAGTACAACCTCAACATTGAGAATGAGTGTCTCCAGCTGATCGCTTTGCAGCAGCCGATGGCGCGAGACCTTCGCACGATTGCCGCGACCCTCAAGATTATCACCGACATTGAGCGCGTTGGCGACTACGCGGTGGATGTGGCGAAAACGGCCGCGAAGCTCGCGGAGCGTCCACTCTTCAAACCCCTGGTGGATATCCCGCGCATGGGCCAGCTCGTCCAGGAGATGCTCCGCGACGTCCTCGAGAGCTTTGTCAATCGTGACATCGAGCGTATCCGCGGCGTCATTCAGGTAGACGATGCCGTGGATGCGCTCAACCGCCAGCTTCACGACGAGCTGATCGGCTATATTGAGAAGGACCCCACGATTGCTCACCAGGCGGTGTGGCTCATCCTCGTCGCGCGCTACCTGGAGCGCATGGCCGATCACATCACCAATATTGGCGAGCGCGTCTACTATATGGAAACGGGCGAGCTGAAGGAGCTCCATAAGTAGCACGCCGTTCCCTTCCGGCGGCGGCAGTCCCCGCGCCTCTGGACTGCCGCCGCTTTCGCACGCCCCCTCCTCGCCACCCGCGCCCGCGCGTCGTAACCGGTCCATACCTCCTCGTGGCCCATCCTCTTTGCCCTCCGCGGATGTGCTTGCTCTGCGACCGCTTGAAGAGGATGCGGCAGGAGTCCGGCGGAAGCGGGGCGAATAGGCAGAAAGGACTGGCCCGGGCGCGTGACTTTTCATCATCTGCCCCGCGCCTGAGGCCCCTAGCTGTGGTGAGCCAGGAGGATGCACTATGAAATATGCCGCCGGCGTTGACGGCGGTTCCAGCGCCATCAAGGCGGTCCTCGTCCACGAGGACGGGGCGGTGGAGACCGTTGCTCTCTTGCCTGTCGGCAGCCGACCGCTGCACACTGCCAGGGAAGTTCTGCAAGCCCTACGCGACCGCGCTTCGTCGCCCCGGATCCGCCTGGGGGCCACGGGCACTGCCGGTCGCGCGCTTTGCCAGGCCCTGGGAATCGAAGCGCTCGACGAGTCTGTCACTCTCGCTGCTGCCTGCAGCGCCCGGTACCCGGACGTGCGTACCATCGTCGAGATGGGGATGGAATCCCAGCGATTCCTGACCCTGGCGCCCGATGAGCTGACAGGCAGACTCCGCATTGAGGAGAGTAACCTCGGCCACAAGTGCGCCGCTGGTTCCGGCTCTTTCCTGGAACATATGCGCAAGCGCCTCAACTACGCCTCCATCGAGGAGTTCGCGCAGGTAGCGGCCGAGACCGAGCCGCCCGCGACTCTCTCTGGGCGCTGCAGCGTCTTTACCGAGTCCGACATCGTCCACCTCTATCAGAAGGGAACTCCCCGCGAGCGCATCGCCGCGGGAATTCATCAGGCGATCTGTCGGAACTATCGCGCGGGCATGATCAAGGGCATCGCAATCCGGCCCAAGGTCGCCGTCGTCGGTGGCGTGGCCCTCAACCCAGCCGTGATCAAGTACCTTCGCATCGAACTGGGGGTGGATGAAGACGAGTTCTTCGTTCCAGAGGATGCGCGCTACCTGAACGCGATCGGCGCGGCGTTGCGCGCGGACGTCATCGTCGATCTGGACGAGGCGTGTCGTCTTCTGGATGCCCGCCTTGCCCAACCGATCTCCTATCCCGTCGCCCCCCGTCTGGCGCTCGACCGATCGGAGATCCTTCAGCCGCCTGCCCAGCAGCTTCCGGCATGCGACATCCCCCTGGCGGCTCTGGGCGTCGATATCGGCTCCGTGAGTACCAAGGCGGCGCTCATTACCCGGATCGATGGGCAGACACACGTGCTTGCCGCCTACTACCGGCGCACCGATGGCGACCCGCTCGCCGCAGTGCGCGACACCCTTGCCCAGATCCAGGCGCAGGTCCGCGAGCGTGGCTATTCCATCGGGCGCGTCGTTGCGGCCACCACCGGTTCTGGCCGCTACCTCACCGCTGATTACATTGGCGCCGAGCTGATCAAGAATGAGATCACAGCGCAGGCACATGGTGCTCTCGCGTTCATCCCGGATGTCGACTCCGTCTTCGAGATTGGCGGGCAGGACTCCAAGTATATCCGCTTTGAGAATGGAGTTATCGTTGACTTCGAGATGAATAGGGCGTGCGCCGCGGGCACGGGCGCCTTTCTGGAGAAGCAGGCAGCCAACCTCGGCATTCCCCTGGAGGAGTTTGGCAGCCGCGCCCTCGCCGGCAAGAACCCGCCGGAGTTGGACTGGCAATGTACCGTTTTCTCGGAGTCGGCCGCGCATCACTACCGGCAGAATAACGTGCCGGTCGAGGATCTCGCCGCCGCTATCTGCCTGGCTTCGGTGCGCAACTACCTCAACAAGAACGTCGGCAATCGCCCCATCGGCAAGGTAGTGGCTTTCCAGGGCGCCGTCGCCTTCAACCGCGGCATGGTGGCCGCTTACGAGACGATGCTCGGCCGGCGCGTTGTCGTTCCGCCCTACCCGCACCTCACGGGCGCAATCGGCGCCGCGTGCATCGCCTACCAGGAAGCGCCCGCGGAGGGCACTTTCCGCGGTTTCGAGGCCGTGGTCGATGCGCGCTATACCGTCTCTTCCTTTGAATGCCGGAGCTGCGCCAATCGTTGTGACGTCAACACCTTCCAGATGGAGGGAGGCCAGAAGTACTTCTACAACGACCGGTGCGAGAAGTATAGCGGCCAGCAGAAGCGCCAGCTCCATTCACAGCTGCCCGATCTCTTTGCCGAGCGCGAGGAGATGCTCTTCAACACCTACACGGGCAAGGCGCCAAAAGGCGCGCCCCGGGTCGGCATCCCTCGCGGGGGGATGTTCAACGAGTACTTCCCCTTCTACCAGGCGTTCTTCACCGAGCTGGGCTTCGAGGTCGTGCCTTCCGATGCGACCAACAAGCAGATCATCCGCGATGGCGTGCAGTGCGTCGCCGCCGAGCCCTGCTTCCCGATGAAGGTCGCGCATGGGCACGTGGTGGATCTCCTGAAGAAGGGGGGGGACTATCTCTTCCTGCCGGCGGTGCTGCGCGCCGAGTACCTCGATGAGGAGTTCTGCGAGAGCCAGACATGCCCCTATATCCAGGTGCTCCCGGAGTTCGTCGATGCGGCCCTGCAGCTAGGCCAGGCCGATCCCCAGGTGCTCACCCCTCGCCTCTACTTTGACCGGGGCCCTCGCCACCTGCTGCGCGCTCTTGGGGGGATGATCCGCCAGATGCAGCAGCCGTCGTCCGAGCACGCCAGGCGCGATGGCCAGGTGCCACGGGAGCGCGGTTCGGAGAGCACCAGGTCGGTTCCGCCGCTGCCACCCATTTCGGGAGCCGATATACGCCGCGCCCTCAATACAGCTCTGGACACGCTCTCGCGCTTCCGGAAGCGCGTCACCGCGCGCGGCGAGGAGATCCTCCGGTCGCTCCCGGCCGATGCCACGGCCTTTGTCGTGTTGGGCCGGCCCTACACGCTCCACGATCCCGCCGTCAATATGCACATCGGCAAGAAGATCCAGGACCTGGGCATTTTGGCGATCCCCCAGGACTTCCTGCCCTTGCCGCAGGCGAAGGCGACAGATGCTTGGGAAGGCCTCTACTCGCGCCAGATCCAGAACCGGATCGCCGCCGCGCGCATCATCCGGCAGGATTCTCGCCTGCGCGCCGTCGTCCTGACCTACTTCGGCTGCGGACCCGATTCCTTCGGCAACCAGTTCCTCCGCGACGAGCTCAACGAGCCCTGCTACGTCATGCAGCTGGACGAGCACACGGCCGATGCGGGCGTGATCACTCGCATCGAGGCCTTTGCCGACACCGTGCGTGCTCCGCGTACCCCCGAGCCGTTCGTTCCGTTCACCACCGACTCGATCCATCCGAACTCGCTCGAGGGCAAAACGCTCTGGATTCCGGACGCCTGTGCGGCCGCGCGGGTACTCGCTACCACCTTCCGCGCCTATGGCATCGATGCCCGCGTGCTCCCGCGCTCGCCCGATCCGGCGCTCAACCTGGCGCGCGCAGCGATCCCCGAGGATGTGTGCGTGCCGGCGCTATACACCACCGAGGATATCCTCTACCGGATTCGGCAGCCGGATTTCAAGCCGGAGCAAGAGGCCTTCTTCCAGGGCAATGCCGCGGGCCCATGCCGCTACGGCATGTACTCTCTGCTCCAGCGCCGTATCCTCGATAAGGAGAATCTCCCCCACGTGGATATCGCGACCGTGGGGGCGCGCTATGTCGGTGGCGGTCTGAGCACCTCCTCCTCGCTCGTCGCGTGGGATAGCCTAGTGACGCATGACCTGCTGGAGAAGATGCTCCTGCGCACCCGCCCCTACGAGAAGAACCCGGGCGATTCGGACGAGATCTTCAACCGGTTCCTGGATGAGCTGTGCGCTGAGATCAAGCCGCATCGCGACGTGGTCGAGAGCCTGACGGGGAAGCTCTCCATCCCCTCGGGACGGCACCTGAAGCGCTTCCGGGATCTCCTCCGGCGCGCGCAGCAGGAGTTTGCCCGCGTCCCCCGCCATGATGAGGAGCGGCCCCTCGTCGGCCTCATTGGCGAGTTCTTCGTCCGCCTGCACGACCGCTCCAACCAGGATCTCATCCACCGGCTGGAGCGGGGAGGGGCCGAGGTGTGGTTGGCGCCGCTCACCGAGTTCCTCGGCTATGCCAACCGCATCAAGCACGAGCTCGCCGGCGACGAATACCGCGATACCCGCAGCGGCGATGCGTTCCAGCGTTGGGCGCTGTGCGGACTTCAGGATTGGCTCGCCGTGCATGATGAGCACCTCCTCTGGGATGCGGCCCTCCCCTATCTGGAGGGCTACGATGAGATGACCCCCGGCACGCTGATCGACAGTGGCGAGGAGTTCATCCACCGCTCCTTTGGCGGCGAGGCGATCTGTAGCATGGGGAAGGCGGTGGACTTCGTGCGCCGCGGCGCCGATGGGATTGTCAGCGCGATCCCATTCAACTGCATGCCGGGAATCAGCGTTCAGGCCATCTCCCGCGCCCTGCGCCGGCGCTATGGCGGCATTCCCTTCCTCACTCTCGACTATGATGGGTTCGCCGATAGCGGGCGCGAGAGCCGCCTGGCCAGCTTCCTTGCCCAGGTGAAGGAGCGCCGGGCGGCACGCAACGGCCAGAGGCGCCATTCGCCCGTCTAGGCAAGCGACGGCTTCTACCCGCTACTTGCCGAGTGGGCTCCGCCCACCACGGCGGATCAGCGGCCGGCAGCGGGGGCGCGTCCATGGGATGCGTCCCCGCTGCCAATGCCCCCTCCTTCTCCCCGCGCGTCGGCGCTCTCCTCGCCTAATGTGGCCCGAGGTGCCTCTGGAAGCCCCCTTCTCAGCCCTCCTCGCACGCGGGGGAGAGAGGCAGTCTTCTCCCCGAAAAGCTGGGGGTTAGAGGCGCCCCGCGATCTCCTCATGGAGCAGGTTCCGGAACTGATAGGAGCGCGCCAGGAGCACGCTCGCGTGTGGAGAGGCGCCATCGTTCGAGAGTCGCGCCTGCCGGTTGGGGAGCCATTGCTCTTCCAGAAGGCGGAGCGCTCTAGCCAGACTGGGATCCTCGCAATCCGCAAGGAGAAACGCGATCACCCCGAGTAGACCATACTCCCATGCCACCTGCCCCAACGCGCTCTCTTCGGTGATCCATTCCATCACCTGGCGGTTCCGCGCCTGGCGCTGCTCTGCCACCTCGCGCCCTGAAGGAGTGAGCAGGCTCTCCGGAAACGAGTTCTTGCTGCTGATCCAGCGCTCTGCGAGATCGAGGTAGGCGACGGCATCCACGCTGCCCGTCTGCTGAAGCATCCGGCCAGCGTGAATCTGGATGTTGCGGTAGAAGGCGACGAGGCCAAGGTTGGCATCGATCAGATCAGCGTCGCTGAGCACACGTGCCTCGGGAGCCCGATAGAGTGCCTGGCGCTCCTCCGAGGAGGCGCTTTGCGGGGCGACATGCGCCCGAATGACGGCGGCGACGGCTGCGGCAAACCCCGGAGGGAACCCCTCCTCGGCCAGGAGATGCTCGGCGAGCACGGCCCCTGAGTAGTGATGGGGCTGGCCGGCAAGACCCAGCGCGTCGTAGAGCCGCGTCACGCGGTTCTCGCGAGCCGGCTGGAGTGTTTCCGTCATCCAGTAGCCGTCTTTGTCGACCTGCCGCTTGCCATCCGGGCCCATGAGGACGTTGCCATCATACCGCTTGGTGATATCATGAAGCGTGGCGGCGAAGGCGACCACATCCGGGTCGGCGCCCTCGCGCTTCCCCAGCTCCAGAGCCAGGGCGCGCACGCGCAGCGTGTGATTCAGGTAGTAGTGCCTCCAGGACCAGCCGATGCGCACCTGATCCCAGAGAAGAAACGTCTCCTCCGCCAGCGACTGGAGCTTCGCCAGCCGCGCCTTGATTGCCATCTTCTCTCCCATTCATCGTTGTGGCGCGGGCTTCGCGCCGGAAAAGGATTCGTCGCGAGGGGCATTCGTGCCTTCTCGCCGCGCATGGAGATGGTGCCGTGGGTAGTAGGAGTTCGGGCGCCTGCTGCCGAACCGCGTAGTGGGCACCGGCGCTTGCCGGTGCGAGCGTTGTGACCCGACCTGCCACGAGGAGCAAAGTGCCATGCCCACTGCCAGGGAAAACTGTCCGAACTACGAGATCAACACGCAGATGTGCCCCTGCACGAATGTGACGTGCGCCAACCACGGCATCTGCTGCGAATGCTTGCAGCGGCACGCGAGCAACGGAAGCCTGGTCTCCTGCATGCGGGGGACGAAGCGCGCCCCGGAGACGATGGCGCTCTCCCTCCAGGGAGTCAAGTGCGTCAACAACCTTTCGCGCAACCTCGACTTCTGCGTCTGCACCTACGAACCGTGCGGTAACAAGGGCACGTGCTGTAGCTGCGTGCGCAACCACTTCAACACGCAGGGCACCGGGCGCGTCGCCTGCATGAGAGCCGCGTGAGCCCCATCCTCGAATCGTCTCTGGCTCTGAAACGCCGGCGAGTGTTGCCATCGTTTGGGTTCCGACTTGTCCGGCAATAGATTCCCATCAGGGGCAACATCCCTGGGAAACGCGGAAAGGACGCGCCGGACACGGAGGCTTCTTGGCGTGCATCCGGAGTTCCCGGGGCGAGCCTTCTGGTGGAGGGTGAGCGATGGAGAAGCGCGAAGAGCCGCGAGAGCGAGAGAAGGCGTGGCGACCGGAGAAGCCTGTGGGCGGAGGGCCGGAGACCCCCGGAGGGGACACTGAACCGTCGAACTGGCCGGGAGAGACGCGCGAGCGCGGGTTGCGGCCCCCGGATCCGCAACCGGTTCTTCCCACCAAGCCGGATGAACTCTGAGTGCGACGAGCGGCCTCCTTCCATTTGACAAACCCAGGCGGCCCGCCGTATAATCGCCCTTGAGGAAGGGGGGCTGCCGTGGCCGAACAGATCGCCGTGACGGCGGGGAATGAAGAGTATCTGGAGTGGATTTACCGGCTCTCGAAGGAGAAGAGCACGGTCAATCCGCTGGACCTTGCACGGACCTTGAAGGTCTCCCCGGCCTCGGTGACGGCGATGCTAAAGCGCCTGTCGGCAGCGGGCCTGATCGATTACCAGCCTTACCAGGGGATTGCCCTCACCGAGTGCGGCCGCGAGATCGCGGTGCGCATGGTCCGGCGCCACGCCCTCCTCGAGCGGCTGCTGACCGATGTTCTTGGTCTTCCCTGGGAGAAGGCGGATGAGCTCGCCTGCCAACTCGAGCACTATGTCGACGAGGAGGTAGACGAGCGGCTGGCCGCGATCTTGGGCAATCCCACCACGTGCCCCCATGGCCGGCAGATCGACCTGGAAAGCCCGGACCACACCTGCCCGCTGACGGAGATCGCGCTGGGCGAAGAGGCCGAGATCGTCTACGTCAGTGACGAGCGGAGCGATCTTTTGGGCTATCTGGCCACGCTCGGCCTGCGCCCCGGGGTGCGCGTGCGCCTCACCCACCAGGCTCCCTTCAACGGGCCGCTCACCTTGCGCGTCGGCGAGGTCTCCCACGCCGTCGGCCGTGAGGCCGCCGAGAAGGTGCGCGTTCACCTCTTGCCAACCGGTGCGGAGAAGCTGGCACCCTCGTCCGAGTGAGGGCGCGCCGGCACGTCACTTCCTGATTCTCGGTTGGGGAGCGAGGCGATGGAGTATATTCCCGTCACCATGATCCGCGCGGACCTGGAGGGCCTGCCCTCCTTTCCGCTTCCCGCCGGCTACCGGATCCGGCGCTTCCGACGGGGCGAAGAGCCCCACTGGGCCGAGGTGGAGAGCGCGGCGGGCGAGTTCGCGCATCCTGAGCGGGCGCTCGCGCGCTTCCTGGAGGAGTTTGGTGGGGCCCTCCCGGAGATGGAAGAGCGTTGCTTCTTCCTGGAGACGGACGCCGGGCGTGTGATCGGCACCGCGACGGCATGGCACCATCCCGGCTTCCATGGCGCGCGCTATGGCCGGCTGCATTGGGTCGCGATCCACCCCGAGTTTCAGGGCAGAAAGCTGGCGAAACCTCTGGTCGGCGCGGCGATGCGTCGCCTCGCAGAGCTGCACCGCCGGGCCTACCTCACCACGCAGACGACCAGCTGGAAGGCCGTGAAGATCTACCTCGACTTCGGCTTCGAACCCCTGGCGGAGACGCCGCGCTGGGAGGAGGCCTGGCGGCTCCTCGCGGAGATCACCGGGCACCCCGCGCTGGCTCGCTTCCGTGGCAGGTGAACGAGGCGCGCATCATTCCCTCCCGGCGCTCTCCTGATACTGCTCTCGGTATCTTCCGGGCGGCACGCCCATCTCGCGCGTGAAGAGGCGTGAGAAGTAGTGGACGTCGTCATACCCGACGGCATTCGCGATAGCCTCCACGGTGTGGCCTGTCTCGCGGAGCAATCGCCTTGCCTCGGCCAGGCGCAGCTCTCTCAGAAAGCGGACAAAGCCGATGCCGCGCTCCCGCTTAAAAACCACGCTGAAGTAGGCGGGACTCAGATGCACGTGCCGGGCGACCTCGGGCAGCGTGAGATTGCTCCGGTAGTTCCGCTGGATGTAATCCACCGCCTGTCGGATGGCTCGGGCAGCGCTTCGCCCCGGGGCCGTAGGGGCACGGAGCAAGGCATCCAGCAGCCGGCGCATGATCCCGCCCAGATCGTCATCCGCGCAGGCGACGATCTCGCCAGCCGCGCGCAACACCGCCGCATCCGCGCGTTCCGGCGGAATCCCTCCCTGAACCGCCGCCTCTGCAAGATCGAGTGCCTGGCGAAGTGCGTGCCTGCGCGTGTGCGCCCGGCTCTCACCGCTCCGAGCGCGCGTCTCCTGGTCGATTCGGGGCGCCAGGGCGCGCGCGCGTTCGTGCTCTCCCCGACGCAGCGCGTCGAGGAGCCCCTCCCATGGGGTAGCCGAAACCTCCTCTCGCGAACTCCTGGCATCAAGCACGTGTGCCCATCCCTCCGGTGCCCTTCGTGGGAGCCCAGCATTTACGAGCGCGCGAGTGTCGGGGCCGCATGCTTCCCCCCGCCTCCGCCCCGCCGGTGCCGGCGAGAGGTGCTACACGCGCAATGGCAGCGAAACGACCGGAGTGGGGATAGCCGCGCGCACCGCTCCCTCTTCCCACGGATCTTGGGGATAGGGCACGGGGTATGGGGGAAGGGAGAGAGGGGAGTGAATTGGCCAGCCTCCCTGCCAAGCCCTGTACTCACGCATTCTGAATGCTGACTCCTCCTTCACCGTAGCATAGGCGCCGGGGCGATGTCAAGGCGCGCTCGGAGGCTATAGAAACGGGCGGAAAGCGCCGAAGGGGGGGATAGGGCCCGTGGGCTGGCAGGGAGATAGCGATGAACGCTGAACAGCGAATGCGCCTTCGCGCGGCGCTCTTCCCGGCGGTGGCGCGTGTGCGCTTACAGATGCGCCCGCTGCGCCGCCAGGCAGAGGAGCTTGCAGCGATGGTCCGGACCACTGATTACAGGAGCATTGACCTCGACGATCTCACCGCGCGGGTACGTCACTTCCATGCGAGCGTTCGGGAGTTCAGCGATACCGCGCTCCCGGCGATGGATGAGGCACTAGAGGATGTCCGCGCGATTCTCCAGGAAGAACCCTCTTGAAGCGTGCCAAATGAGGCGCCCCTGGTTCCCCCATGCCATGAGGGTGCAGAAGGCCGCTTGCGGGCGCACATCCCCGCGCCGCATGTAACGCCCGAGCGTAAACAGCAAGTGGGTAAAGCCCCCCGCTGCTTGCACCGCGCGAGGCTGCAGCCTCGCGCGCCC
>DUUU01000248.1 GCA_012841485.1 Armatimonadota bacterium | reverse complement strand
TGAGCCAGCTCTTCCTTGCTCATCGATGCGCCGCCCTCGATGCAGACGGGGAAGCCGCGCCCGATGGCCAGGTGGCATGAAGCGTTTTCGTCAAGGAGCGTGTTGTAGAACAGGACCCCGAGTTGCGAGATTGGGGAGTCGACCGGCACGAGCGCCACCTCCCCGAGGTAATGAGAGCCCTCGTCTGTCTCGATGAGGCCCTTCAGCGCGTCCAGGCCGGTGCTGGCGGAGAAGTCGACGATCCGGCCATTCTCGAACCGGAGAGAGAGGTCCTGAATCAGGACGCCGTTGTAGTTGAGGGGCATGGTGCTCCGCACGGTGCCATGGACGCCGTTGCGGGCCGGCACCGTGAAGACCTCCTCCGTGGGCATGTTGGGCACGAAGCAGACGCCTTGCGCGTTGCGCGAGCCGGCGCAGCTCAGCCACTGGTGGCGCTCGGGAAGCTCGATCACCAGGTCGGTGCCTGGCGCCCGGTAGTGCAGCCGGCGCAGGCGCTGTCGGTCGAGCGCCTCCGTTCGCTCCGAGAGCCGGGCGAGATGCTCGCGCCAGTTCGCCGCCGGATCTCCCCCAGAGATGCGCGCGGCCTGCAAGAGGGCGCGCCAGAGCGCGTCCACGCGCTCAGCCTCGGGGAGCTGGGGGAACACCTTGTTGGCCCAGGCCCGCGTGGCCGCGCAGACGATGGACCAGCTGACGCGCATCGCCCCGGTGTATTCCATGTAGGGGGCCATCGCGGTCATCATCGCCCGCTGCGACTCGGTGACGCGCCGCGTCTCGACGCCGTCCAGGAGGTCCGGATCGCGCGCCGAGACGCGCAGGAAGGCGGCGCCGTCCGCGGCGGCCTCCTCAAACCAGCGCGCGAGTGGCGCTGGAAACGTGCGCAGGGCCTCCTCCGACGCGCGCTCCAGGGTGAGGCGGGTGAGCCCTTCGTCTTCCCACAGCACGTGGACGCGGCTCGCGCCGGCATCATACGCCTTGGTGGCGAGCAGGCGCACGAAGTCCGCGCGCTCAATGGGCGCTCCCGTCGGGCCCCCGATGAAAAGCGTCTGCCCGGGCTGGAGGTTCACCCCCACCTGAATCGCCATCGCGGCGTACTGCTCGATCTGAGTCTCCAGAGTTCGCATCCATCCTCCTCCCGCCGGCTCTGGACGGGCGCCAGAGCCGAGCCCGGCGGCGCGTGGCCGGTGCCGAGCAACGCTAGCTTACCGCAGAAGCGGGCGTCTCGTCAACACTCCCGCCGGGTGCGGAGCTTCTTTGCAGGCGGGCTGGCTGAGCAGCGAGGGGGGATCGCCTGGCCGCGAAGTGGGGTGTGGGGGACGGGGCCGGTGCCGGCCCCGCCGATCTGTTTGCGAGACCTACCAGTTCACCAAAACTCCCGCCTTGTTGGCGGCATCACGGATGCGCTCGAACGACTCGGCGCTGAAATCGATGGTGACCTGCTCGTCCCAGTTGTCGCCGTTCCAGATGTGCCCCACCTCATGGGCGATGCGTCCGGAGAGGTTCGTCTCGCCGGAGTTGTAGAGCTGTTCCCAGACTTTGCGCCACTGGCGCGCCGAAAACGTCATCTCGATATCCTCCCCGGGCTCTATACCCCGGCGGGGAGACCCCTATGCGCGCTTTCCGGCGAGCTACTGCATGGATGCCAGGTAGGTCTGGGGAGAGGCCATGAAATCGTGATATAGCTGATAGTGCTCCGTCTCCTCGTAGGCGATGGCCTGGATCGGAGAGGAATCCAGGCTGTAGAGCGTTGCCCCTGGGCACGCGAGCAGGATCGGAGAGTGGGTGGCGATCAGGAACTGTGCATGGCCGGCACGGCCCATGGCGTGGAGCAAGCGGAGGAGCTCGATCTGGTTCCGAGGCGAGAGCGCCGTTTCTGGCTCGTCGAGGAAATGCAGTCCGCGAAGCTGGTAGCGTGCCCCGAAGTAGGAGAGAAGCGATTGGCCGTGCGACTGGCTGATCAGCGACTTCCCCCCGTAGTAACGGAGCTGGCCGGG
The DNA here is from genome assembly GCA_012841485.1 of Armatimonadota bacterium. The sequence goes on along the minus strand of DUUU01000248.1, from coordinate 17,695 downwards.
GTCGTTGGCGGCCACCGCTTCGGTCATCTCGGCAAAGGTGCGGAAGATGCGCGCGGAAAAGTAGGAGCCGGGTACGCTGCCATGGGCCCACTCCACGCCCATGAAGAGATGGAGCTTCTCCTCATGAGGGTTGTGCTCCAACCGGGTGGTGTACTCCGACGTCCAGATGTGGATGCCGCACCTGCGGGCGACGGCCTCCAGAAGCGTAGACTTGCCGGAGCCATTCTCCCCGACAAAGAAGGTCATCGGCGTCGCGAGCGGAATCTCCCGCGTCTCGCGCAATGCCGGCACGTTGAACGGATACTGGTCTACCGCCGGATAGCAGTCCGGCAGCAGGCGGATCTTCTTTAGATGCACCGGGATGAATGCCTCCCAACCAAGGCTCACACATCAGATGCGGCCTCTTGGAGTATAGCCCAGGCAAGGCGGTCGTGTCAATGCATGGCCAACGCCCGCGGCCTCTTTTCGCGCAGGAGAATCGGGTGCGAAGGGCTAACCATGCTTGCGTATGCAGGCGCCGAGTAAGGAAGGAGACGCTTCATGGGTTGGCCCGTGATTATGCATGTCAACTACTGCGAGCAGGGTCAGAGCCTCCGAGAGATCTGCTGCAAGGCGGCGGAGTGGGGTTTCGACGGCGTGGAGTTCCGGCGCAAGCGCACCGGCGTGGAAGAGGAGCCGGAAGCCTACCTGGATGCCCTGGCCGAGGCGGTCGAGACCTCCGGTCTCAAACACGTCCTGTTCGGCTATCCCACCGCGAACCTGATGACCCCGGACGCGGGCGAGCGCGAGAGAGAGGTAGAGAGCGCCATCGCGTTCTACCGATCCGCAAGCCGGCGCTTCCCGATCCTCCTATGCAACGCCTTCTCGGGCCCGCTCCTGAACCCGGACAAGAGCATTCCCTACAGAGACTACCACAAGCAAGGCTCTGGCATCGCCACGGAGGCGCATTACCAGTGGGCGGCGGAGGGCTTTCGCGTGCTGGCGCCTGTTGCGGAGGAACTCGGTTTTCGCTTTGCATTCGAGCTCCATATGGGGTATCTGCACGACCTTCCGGCGAGCGCCGCGAAGCTGATCGAGCAGATCGATCATCCTGCCGTGGGCGCCAACCTCGACTATGGCAACATCATCTACTTCGCCGAGCGCCCGACGCTGGCCGAGTCGATTCGCACTTTGGCTGGGCGTCTCTATTATGTACACCTGAAGAACTCCGTGGCGTTGCCCACGGGAGGCCGGCTTCCCACTGCGCTCGCGGATGGCGAGATCAACCACCGGGAGTATCTGCGCCTTCTTGTCGAGGTTGGGTTTGAGGGCCCGATCTGCATCGAGGCGCCGCGCCCCGGTGATCGGGAGTGGTTCGCGCAACAGGATCTGGCCTATATCCGCTCTGTGATTCGCGACATCGCCGCCTGAGCAGGCACCCCGTTTGCCGCGGAGAGCGGTTGGCTCCGGCGAGTGTCTTGCCGTCGCGAGCCGGAGCGCGAGCAGGCCGTTTGCGCCGGGAACGGCATGAGGAGATAGCATGGGTACTCTAAAGATTGGCTGCGGTAGCGCCGTCATCACGCCTGGTCTAGGCGCGCATCTGGCGGGCTATTTCAACGAGCGGCGGGCCACCGCCGTTCATGATGACCTTTTCGCTCGGGCACTCGTCTTCGATGATGGGACCACCCGGGCCGCCCTCCTGGCCTGTGACGTGATCTGCCTCCCGGATGACGAGGTGGCCCGGGTGCGCGAGGCCATTGAGGCGCGCACGGGACTCTCCGGCAGCTCCGTGATGGTGAGCGCCACGCACACGCACACGGGGCCGCAGACCCGCGATTTCCAGCTGCCCGAGGACGCGGCGCCGACGCGCGAGTGGCTGAAGTCCTTCCCGGAGCGCGCGGCGGGTGCGGTCGTCGAGGCGCTGGAGAAGATGGAGGCGGTCCAGGTCTCCCACGGAACCGCTTTCGAGGACCGCATCGCCTTCAACCGGCGCTATCGGATGAAGGATGGCTCCGTGCGCACCAACCCGGGCTACCAAAACCCGGATATTGTCGAGCCGGCCGGCCCCATCGACCCCGAGGTCGGAGTCCTCTCCTACACGCGCGCGGATGGCACGACCAAGGCGCTCTTCGTCCACTATACCTGCCACCTCGACAATGTGAGCGGCAGTGAGATCTCGGCGGACTACCCCGGCTATCTGGCCGCGCGGCTCCGCGAGCGTCACAAGGATCAGCCCTTCGTCTTCTATGCGCAGGGCGCCTGTGGCGACATCAACCACTGCGATTTCCGCAGTCCCTACCCGCGGAAGGGCCACGAGCACTCGCGTTGGATGGGGGAGACGCTCGCCGGGGATGTCTGCGAGGCGCTGCGTGACCTCAAGCCGCTGGAGAGCACCCCGGTGGCGATCGCGAGCAAGATCGTGCCGCTCCCCGTTCGGGAAGACGTGGAGCCCTTCGCCACCGAGGCGGAAGTTCAGGCGATCCGGGTGGGCGACGTCGGCTTTGTCAGCATCCCCGCCGAATACTTCGTGGAACACCAGCTCGATATCAAGGCGCGCTCGCCCTTCCAGCGCACCTTCGTCTGCGAGTTGGCCAACGGCTGGGTAGGTTACGTGCCGACGCGCAAGGCATTCGAGGAGAATATGCGCCACGTCTCCTGGGAGCGGATGAGCGGCTTCGACCACATGGGCTATGAGGTGCGCTCGGCGCTCTCGCGCGGCTTTGCGCCCGGCGTGGGAGAGGCGCTGGCAGATGCTGCCGTGGAGCTCCTGAAGAGCCTGCGCTGACGCCGGATCCCTTCTGAAGGCGAGCCGCCTGGCCTCTAGCCAGGCGTTAGGTAGAAGAAATGGCAATCCGAGGGGCGAGGGGACTACAGGCCGTGGATCCCTCGCCCCTCGGAGTCTGGCCCATCACTCAAACCGGAGCGGGCCGAAGAAGCGCGGCTGGTGGAAATTGCCGCCCTCGATGGGTGCCCACGAGGCCCAATGTGGGTGCGACGTTTCATCACCGCACTTGTAGAGGTTGCCGCGCCACTCCTGGCCGGCCAGACCGCCGAGAGGCCCGAACCGACCTTCGAAAAGCCGGATCGGGATGTGGACCTCGTTCACCCAGGTCACCTCCTCGGTGATCTCCGGCTCGACGACCTCCGGCATGGAGTGGTAGACACGGAGCAGAGCGCCCTCCTCGGGCGTGAGCGGCGAGTACTTCGCGAAGCCGTCCGGCGTGCGCGTGGCATCTTCGATATGGTAGCAGAGCACGGCGCCGCCGCAGTTGATCTCGAAGTTCAGGTAGCCCTTATTCAGAGGGGGCTCGACGAAGAACTCGGTACAGCTATCGCGGCAGACGGGATCGTTGAACCCGGTGTGCACGCAGCGCACATAGCGATCCTCGACACGGAAGATCAGGTAGATCCACTCCGGATCGTAGAGCAAGCGAAACTGCACACGCGGCCGGTGGCTGCTCGACCGGGGCGTGAAGTGGGCGATCGTGCCCGTCTCCGCGTACTTCCAGGGCGCGCCCTCCCACTCTCCGCGCAGCGATGGCGGCGCGGGCGCTCGCCGAATCACGTATGGTTCCATCACGACACTCTCTTCCTGTGTGCCCGGGATCTTGCCCGGAGCCGAGTCGGGGTTCGGTGAGGCGTGTGGCATTCCCTCTCAGTTGCGGGGCGTCCGACGAGGCCAGGCGTCTCCCAGGGCGCGGGCGAGGATGCACGCGGCAAGCCAGGGTGCCCCTGCCAGGTAGCCGGCGGCCACATCCGTGGGCCAATGAACCCCCAGATAGAGCCGGCTGAACCCGATCCCCAGGATGAGGAGCACGTGGGCCGTGGCAATCGTGAGGCGAGCGGGTGAGCGTGGGCCGCCCTGAAGAGCCAGATAAGCCGCGAAGCCGTAGATGCAGAGGGAGAGCATGGCGTGCCCGCTGGGGAAGGCGTAGCCCAACGCAGGCACCCCGTCGCCGGGTATGGTGGCCAGGGGATTCGGCGGGCGCGAGCGCCCGAAGAGCGGCTTCAAAAGGAGGTTGAGCGCGGCCGCGCCGCCGGCCGCGAAGACCATCAACGCCGCGCTCGGGCGGTCGCGCCGCGCCAGGGTCGCGATCACCCAGAAGACAGTGGCCGCCGCCAGCGGCACCCCATCGCCCATCGCCGTGAGCGCGACCATCACCCGCGTGCCTTCAGGCGTGCGGATCCTCTGGATGAGCGATAGGATTGAGCGGTCGAATGCCTCTACCTCGCGCTCTACCACGCCTGCGGCGATACTGATGAACCCCGCCAGCGCGATGATGCTGGTGAGGAGCCCCAAGAGCAGGACCACCCAGGGGCGCCAGCTGGCATGCCGCGTGCTTCCACCTGCCTCGCGCCGGGGACCCGCCATCGCTCCCGTCTAGATGTCATCCCAGCGGATGACGGTGCCGAGCACATCGCTGCTGTGGCTGCTCCGGTTGATATGCGAGTAGAGCGCGGGCGCGTCGCTGGCAGTGACGCGGTGGGTGATGGTCTCCCCCCACTTCAGAGCTCCGCTTGCCAGGAGGTGCATGATGGCGCTCCGGCAGGGAGCGTAGCCATCGTCGCAGGGGAAGTAGGCCGTGATTCGCTTGCCGTGCGGCACCAAGAAGCGGAACGAGATCGGTGCGACGCCGTAGTTCCCCTGAAAGACGAACTTGCCGTGGGGCCGGCAGAGCGCGAACGCCGAGTCGAGCAGGGCCGGAACGCCGGTGGCCTCGAAGACGACATCCGCGCCTTGCGGCGCAATCGCCTGCAGTGCTCGCCCCACCTCCTCGCGCCCGGCCTGGATCAGGTGGTCGGCGCCCAGCCGCCGGGCGACTGCCAGCTTGCGCTCGTCCAGGTCGATGGCGACGACCACGGCGCCACGTAGCTTGGCAGCAGCGACCACACCCAGGCCGATCAAGCCGGTGCCTTGCACGGCCACCACGTCTCCCATGCGCACGCCGGCCATATCCACCCCGCTATAGCCCACCGCCGGCATCACGAAGGTGGAGGCGACCTCTTCATCTACTCCCCTGGGAAGCAGGGCCGGCCCGTGGGTGGCGTGGGTGGCATCGGTGACCACCATCGAGCAGTGCGTGCCACTCACTGCCGAGACGGCCTGGGCTCCCATCCGGAAGGGCCCGCGGCTGTTTCGGTAGTAGACCTTATCGCCAACCGCGAAGCCACGGACGTCGCGGCCCACGCGTTCCACCACACCCACGCCCTGGTAACCGGTGCAGAGGGGGTAGGGGCCCCACGAGATTTTGTTGTGGATCAGGGCGAACTCCGTTCCGATGCTCACCCCGGAGAAGCGCGTTCGGATGACGATATCCATGGGCCCCATCTCGGGCAGCTCCACGTCGGCCAGGGTGAACTCCTGGCTCTCCGAACAGACGAGCGCCTTTGCTTTCACGCGATACCTCCGGAACGCCCCCGAACAGATGCACTCGCGCCGCGGGCCGTGCCGGCCATGGCGATCTTCGGCCGCGGCTCAAGGCGAGGCAGGGCATGATGCGCCAGGTCGCAGAGCGCACCTTGGGATCTGGCCGCGGCGTAGCCGAGCTTGCGGCCCTCCTGGCGTGCATCGCCTGGCACTCTCCTGATTTCGCCTCTGAGAGCGGAATGCCTGCTGGATCCGCTATGGTCACGTGAGCGCGAGAGAGGGCCACGGAGCTGCGGCGGCGCGGTGTGGGAGCGATAGCGCGTGAGGCAGCCGAAACCATCATGGCCGCCCGGAGTGCGGACGGCCAAGACGGAGGCAGGCGCTGGGCCTTGGCGCCGGGCAAGGGCGCGCGCGGGCGTGCCCTTCCCGAGTACCGGATGCGGCTGCTAGGCTCGGGCTGCTGTGGGGAGATCCGGACGGCGCTCTTCGGCCACGATGCTCCAGGCCGGCACGCCGGGCTCGGGTGTCACGGAGCGTACCAGGATCCGGTAGCCCCGCGTCTGCAGGCCCTCCTCCAGCGCAACCAGCATTCCGCCCACCGTGGGGCGGAGCTCATCCTCCGGCACCTGTATCTCCACTACGAAGCGCCCGATGGCTGGGGGCTTTCTGGCCATGGCGTGACCTCCTCAAATATGCTCGCCTCCCCACCTGCCCCGCACAGGTGGGGAGGCAAGCCCCGTCCCATAGTCGCTCTGGAGTGTCGCACTGGCCGGCGACGAGCGACCTGGCTCTACACGCGGCGGCTGCGATACATCGTATAGCCGCCTTGGGACCCGGTCATGCTATACATCTGATAGCGAGCGGCCTTGCGTGCTCGCCGGCATGCCGGGCACCGCGCCGGGTCGTTCTGGAATCCCTTCTCCGCGTAGAATTCCTGCTCGCCGGCAGTGAAAGTGAAGTTGCGGCCACACTCCTTGCACGTGAGGATCCTATCCTCTGCCATTGCTTCCTCCTTCGAAAGGTGCGCGTGTTCCACGGCTTTGCCTTCGAGAGACTCGCCCTGCGCCACCGGATCGGATGAGAGAGGACCCTGGCAGTAGGCTCGGATCGTACCGTGCTCTGCATGCCCGCAAGGCGACTACTGGGAAGGCGTCACCTCTATTATACCCAGCCCTCCTCGCGCTAAACCTCCCCACGCCTCTGGTTTTGCACGCGATGTTCACGGTCATGATCCGCGCGTTTCCTGGGGAGGTGAAGCCTGGAGGTGGCAAAAGGGGGCACCCCGCGCCGCGCCAGCGCGTGCCTAGCAGGCAAAAGGAAGCCCTGACGGGTCGAGAGGACCCGTCAGGGGATACCCGCGGTAGGGGCTCAGTGAGTTCGCCTGGCGTGGTGGCTACGCGAGCGCCAGATCGCATCGCGAGCGCTTGAGCAGGCGCACGCTGTGTGTACGGAAGCGGTGGCGGTAATCCACGCGGTCCACGAGGCTGTCGATGAGCCGGACGCCCCGGCCGCTCTCCCCCATGGAAAGCGGGCGCTGGCGTATCTTGCGGATATTGAAGCCAGGCCCGCGGTCGCGTACGACGACGACCACGCGGTCGAGATCGGGCTCCACGCGGATCCCGACCGTATCGCTATTCCCGCGGGGCGAGCCGTGCCGGATCGCGTTGAGGCATGCCTCGGTCGCGGCCAGCTTCAGCTCCGCGATCTCATCGCGTGTCAGGGAAGTCGGGATGCTCGCCCGCTCGATGAGCGCGCGTACCTCCCGCACGTACTGCTCGCCGCTCGGGATGGCAATCTGGATCGGACGGAATGGGTTGAACTCGCGAACGCCGATGCGGGGTTTCCGCTTTGCGTGTGACAGCAGGCGTAGACGAAGCATGTCGTTACCTCCCGTCCACCGAAAACCGACTCTTGGGTGCCCTCGGTCGATCCCTCCGCGTGCTGAGATTGCATGGGATGTGCCAAGATCGCGCGCTACCCGCGTCTTCCTCTCCTCCGGCGATGCCGCGCTCCTTTGTCCTGCGGAGCGGTGTGGCGCGCCCCGCCGCTCTCGACACCGGACTCGGGCGGCCGAGCACTCGCCGATGGCCCATCCATGAGCAGTGTACCCTCCCGTCATCGCGTGGAAACGAGAAGGTACTCGCGTCTGCTATCCGCCCGCCCCGAGCAGCGAGCAGGGGGCGGGTAGGGACAAGGGGGAGAGGGGAGACCGTGGGAGAAGCGGGACCCGAGGAGCTTGTCAGGGAATGCCTCTAGCAGCGAGCCGATGACTGTCTTGCCGTCTGGTCTCGCGCGGCTACCGCGCGCCGGGCGATAGGGCGACCGGAAAGGGAGGGCGGCCTGCACCCAGCGGGGCGGGCAGACCCCGCCTCGCTGGGCGACCCGCAGGCCTGGATAGTGCCAGGCTGAACCGAAGCCCCTACTCCTCCTGCTTAATCTCGACCTGGAGACCGTCGAAATCGAAGCGGAAGGGGATGACGCGCACGCCCTGGTCGCGAAGGCCCATCTCCAGATCCTCTTTTCGCCCGGGGGCAGAGAGGAAGAGCAGGCATCCGCCGCCACCAGCACCGCACGCCTTCCCGGCGACCGCGCCGTTGGCCAGCGCGAACTCGAAGAGAGAGTCGATCTGCGAGTTGGTCACCGAGGGGTGCAGCGACTTCTGATGCCGCCAGTTCTGATTCAGCAGGTCACCGAACTCCTCGACATTCCCCTCGAGCAGCACGGTGCGCATCCGGATGGCGACGTTGCGCAGGCTGTAGAGCGCGTTGACCGTGTCGGGGTTGCCGGCACGATAGTTCCCCCACACATCCCCATGGATGCCGCTGGAGAGGCGCGACTTCCCGGTGTAGCAGAGGACCAGGCGGCTCTCAAGCTCGGTGACCGTCTCCGGCGTGATCTTAAGCCGCTCGACGCCAACCGTTTCGCCAAAGGTAAAGAAGTTGAAGCCCCCAAAGGCGCTCGCGTACTGATCCTGCTTGCCGCCCAGAATCCCCAGGATCCGCTCCAGGTCGTAGGAGAGTTCGGCGAGCGTTCGGCGGTCCTCATCACTTTGGACTTTGGACTTGATCAGCGAGAGCCAGACCACGTTGAGGGTGGCGGAGGTTCCGAGGCCGGAGCCAGCCGGAAGGTCGGAGCGATAGGCGACCTCAATCCCCTCGCCGGCGCCCGACTCCACCACATATTTCCCCGAGGGGCCGCTCACGCGCCGCTTCACCGGATCCTCGGTGTCGAGCACATACATGCGGCCGTGAACGTACTTGTTGATTGTCGCATTGACGACCGCGCCTCCTGCGCTGGCCGCGAAAATGCTGACATCGGTCCAACCACCGGCGAGGTCGATGCGCACGGGGGCTTTGCTCTGTACAATCACGAAGGCACCTCCAGAGAGACCCAGGATTCCGCTGGCGGCTCTCGATCACGCGGTCGAGGCGCTGGTTCTGGGACGTGGTTTCCAAATGGTATTGTACCCAGTTGGCGTCAGAGTGTCAACCCGCCAGTTTTGCGAGTGCATGCCCTACACTCGCGCGCTGGCAGTTTTCGGGCTCAGCCGGCAGCGGCCACCTCCCGGAGGGCCTCCTCTGCGGCTGCGACCGTGGCGGCGATGTCGCTGGAGGTATGCGCTTCCGAGAGGAACGCGGCCTCGAACTGCGACGGCGCCAGGTAGACGCCACGCGCGAGCATCGCCTGGAAGTACGTCGCGTAGCGCGCCGTTTCCGAGCGTCGAGCGGCCGCGTAGTCGCGCACGGGCCCCTCGGCAAAGAAGGCCGTCAGCATCGAGCCAACGCGGTTCACGGTGACCGCTACTCCGGCGCGCGCGGCGGCCGCTTCCAGACCCGATTGAAGCGCCTCCCCCTTCTGCTCCAACTCCTCGTAGAAGTTGGGGCGACGCAGGGCACGCAGCGTCTCCAGGCCCGCAGCCACGGCCACCGGGTTTCCGGAGAGCGTGCCCGCCTGGTAGACCGGGCCGGCGGGGGCGACCAGTTCCATGATCTCGCGACGTCCCCCGAACGCCCCGATGGGGAGGCCGCCGCCGATGATCTTGCCGAACGTGGCGAGATCAGGCTTTACCCCGTAGAGCACCTCCGCGCCGCCGATACCGACCCGGTAGCCGGTGATCACCTCGTCGAGGATGAGGAGAACGTCGTGGGCGGCGGTGATCTCCCGGACCTCGGTGAGGTAGCCCTCATTGGGGAGGACCGGGCCGACGTTCCCCATGATCGGTTCGAGGATGAACGCGGCGACGTCGTCGTTTCCGGCGAGGAGGGCTTCCAGCGCCTCCGTGTCGTTGTAGGGGACCTGCCGGGTGTGCGCCACCAGATCCGCGAGGACGCCCGCGGAGTCGGGTACCCCGAGCGTGGTCGCCCCCGACCCGGCCTTGACGAGAACCGCGTCGTGGGCGCCGTGGAACCCGCCCTCGATCTTGATGATGTCCTGCTTACCCGTGTAGCCGCGAGCGAGCCGGATCGCGGCCATCGTCGCTTCGGAGCCCGACGAGACGAACCGCACCATATCGACCGCAGGATGGTCGCCGGTGATGATACCTGCAAGGTCGAGTTCGAGCGGTGTCGGCGTGCCGTAGAGCCAGCCCTTCTCGAGCTGGCGCTCGATCGCCTCCCGGATATCCGGGTGCGCGTGGCCGAGGATGAGGGGGCCGTAGCCGAGGCAGCAGTCGATGAGATCCGCGCCGTCGACGGTCGTAAGGTGCGAACCCGCGGCACGCTCCACGTAGAACGGGTAGGGCTTGATAGCCCGGACAGGGCTGCTGACCCCGCCCGGCATCAGGGCCTTTGCCCGTGCGAAAAGGTCACTGCTCTTCATCGAGCCACCCCGCCGCGTCTTCTGCAAAGTAGGTGACGATCAGGGCGGCCCCGGCCCGCTTGATCGCGGTGAGGGTCTCGATAGCGACCGCCCGCTCGTCCAGCCACCCGCGCTCGGCGGCGGCCTTGATCATCGCGTACTCCCCGCTGACCTGGTAGGCCGCGACCGGCAGCCCGAACCCTGTGACGGTCGCGAGGATGTCGAGATAGGCGCCGGCCGGCTTGACCATCAGGATATCCGCCCCTTCGGCCACATCGAGCTCCGACTCCATCACCGCCTCGCGGGCGTTGCCCGGGCAGATCTGGTAGGTCGTCCGGTCCCCGAAACTGAACCCCGAGTCCGCCGCGTCGCGGAACGGCCCGTAGAGAGCGCTCGCGAACTTCGAGGAGTAGGACATGATCAGGACGTCCTGGAATCCGGCGGCGTCGAGGGCCTGCCGGATCGTCCGAACCATCCCGTCGAGCATGCACGACGGTGCGACGATATCGGCGCCGCTCTCCGCGTGGGAGACGGATATCTGCGCCATCAGTTCAAGCGAGGGGTCGTTCAAGAGGTCGGGGCCGTCGGCGGTCTCTCCGACGATGCCGCAGTGGCCGTGGTCGGTGTACTCGCAGGCGCAGACGTCGGTCACGACCACCATCTGCGGAAGTCGTTCCTTGATCTTCCGGACGGCACGCTGGACGACGCCGTCCGCCGCGTATGCCTCAGTTGCCTCGCCGTCTTTCGCGGCCGGAACCCCGAAGAGGAGCACCGCCCGGATGCCGGCGTGCCGCAGGCGCTCACAGTAGCCGGCGACGCCGTCCACCGGGCGGCGGAACTGCCCCGGCATCGAGGCGATTGGAACCGGCGCATCGATCGATTCGTCCACGAAGACCGGCGCGATGAGGTCGGTCTTGCGAAGTTCGGTTTCGCGGAGGAGCGGCTGGACAATCCGCCGCCGCATCCGTCTCATTCTTCGTTCTGGAAACATGTTTCTCCCCGGGTAATCGCCCTCATCAGGGCCTCTGCTGTCATGGTATCCCCGCGCTCAGCACTCGCGCGGATGGCCGTCGTCACGTCCGAGAGGAGCCTCTTCGTGAGCACACGCGAGAGATCGTCGAGGACCTCCCCTGTGCGGTCGTCCGTCTCCCCCAGGCGTGCGAGCGCCCGGTCGCGTTCACGCGCCCGGATCGACTCCGCCCAGGTGTAGAGGAGAGCGAGCGTCTCGTCGGCCGCCGTCCGGCGGAGGAGCCGGACGAAGTGGTCGGTCTCCTCGTCGATGATCCCCCGTGCGCGGTCCGCCTCGCTCCTCCGGGAGTCCATGGCGGCGTCGTTGATGGTTCTCAGGTCGTCGATGGTGAAGAGGTGCACGCCTTCGATCGACCGCACGCCGTCCTCGACGTCGCGGGGCTGGGCGATGTCGATGAGAATCAGGTGGCGGGGGTGCTTATCGAGCGGCCAGAACCGCTCCTCCATCACCGTCCGGATATCCTCCGTCCGGATGACCGGATGCGGTGCGGCGGTGCAGGAGATGACGACGTCGGAGAGCGCGACGTAGCGGTAGAGGTCCTTGAAGTTGACCGCGCGCCCCCCGATCTTATCCGCAAGCATCACCGCGCGCTCGTATGTCCTGTTGGCGACGTAGATGGCGGTGAGATCCCTCGCGGCGAGCGCCTGCGCCACCAAAACGCCCATCTCCCCGCTCCCGACGACCAGGATGTGCCGGTCGCTGAGGGTGCCGAGGAAGTTCTCCGCGAGCGTCACGGCCGCGGAGCCGACGGAAATCGCTCCCCGGTTTATCTGTGTCTGCCGCCGGACACGGACTCCCACGTGCACCGCCTTCTTGATGCAGAGCCCGATGGCGCTGCAACAGGTTCCGGCCGCCTCCGCGGCCGCGAGCGCCTGCTTGAGCTGCCCGAGGATCTGGTCCTCGCCGACGATCAGCGAGTCGATCCCTGCGGCCAGTTCCAGGAGGTGGCGGGGCACGGCCTCGCCCTCGATGACCGTAAAGCCGTGCCTGCCCTTCTCCTGCAGGAACTCTTCAAGGCTCCGTGCGTCACCCTGCACCAGCACTTCGACGCGGTTGCAGGTCTGGAGGAGGAGCGCGCCCCGGAATCGCTCCCGTGCCTCGCGGAGGAACGCCGCCTCATCGGGGAACCGGAACGCCTCGAGCGTGGCGATATCCGCGGTGTGGTGGCTGACGCCCGCGAGCGCGAGGGGGATGGCGAGCGGTTCAGGCATGCAGGTACCTCTCGATGGCCAGTGCGCGTGCCTGGCTGTAGTCAGTGGCGAGCGCCACCCGGATCTCGTCGTCGGAGAGGATCTCCCAGAGGATGCGGGCCCGCTCTCCCTGCACCGGTTCGGTCTCCCGGAGCACCTGACGGATCTCCTCCTGCAGCTCGATCATCCTATCGAGGTCTGCGTAATCCGCCTCGAGCCTCATGCGGAGGTACCGCGAAACAGCGGGGCTCTTTCCGCGGGTGCTGATCGCAACGAGGAAGCGGCTGCCCCGGACGACCGAAGGGATGGTGACGTCCCCGGGCTCGCCTGCGGCGTTGTTGAAGAGAACACCGGCCTCAGCGCAGAGCCTTCCGATACGGTCGTTGAGGGCTGAGTCCGGCGTCGCGGCTACTGCGAGGAACGCACCCGAAAGAAAGCCCCGGAGCGCCTCGTCCGGGAGAGCCGAGAGATCGGCCTCCTGCCGCCGAATCGCGAGACCGTCGAGGTCCGGCGAGAACGAACGGCTGACCACCGTCACCTCCGCCTCATGCTCAAAGAACGCAGCCTTTCGGGCACCGACGTCGCCTCCGCCGAATATAAGCACCCTCCTGGCCGTCAGGTCAAGCATGAGAGGGATCATTCGTTCTATAGTGTGGTGAACGGACTACATTAAGGTGTTGAAAAACAGGTTCCCTCAAAAACCCGTGAGCATGCGACGCGCGGCCGGATCACCGGGATCCGTTTACCTAAACAAGGTATTAATGAGACGAAGATCATCTTCTACGTGAGTGATATGGCTGAAGATATGTATGCATTCAGCAGACTGGACGGCGCCTTTCAGCGCACCAAAAGCCTGCTCTGGCCGATCAGGTGGGATGTCTGGCTCCGCCTGGCCCTGATTGCGCTCTTCGTGGGAGGGGGCGTAAGTTTCCCGAACACCTCCGGATATACCTTCGAAGAAGGCGACCTCCCCCCGGGCGTCGTGGAGTCCCTCCCCGATATCGCGCCGCTCATCGTGGCGTTTATCCTCATCGTGCTTGTGATCGCTCTCATCTGGTGGATTATCGGAACGGTGATGCAGTTCGTCTTCGTCGACATGCTCCGGACGGGTGATATCCATATCAGACCCTTCTTTGGAGATCGGCTCGGAAAAGGGGTCCGGCTCTTCCTCTTCCAGGTCGGCCTCACGCTGATCCTGATCCTCGCCATGATGGCGCTCATCCTCATGCTCGTCGGGATCGGGGGGTCGGGTGTCGGCGGTGCTGCATTCATCCTGGTCTTCATTCCGTTCATCCTGGTTGCAGCCCTCCTCTTCGGAATCATCTTCCTCCTGACCACCGACTTCGTCGTCCCGATCATGATCCATGAGGACTGCGGGGTCATCGAGGGGTGGCGGCGGCTTTTCGGGGTGATGTCCGGCCAGTTCTGGCAGATCGTCGTCTACATCGTCACCAGGCTCATTCTGGGCCTCATCGCCGGGATTGTGCAGGCAGTAATCGTCATCCTCGCACTGCTGATCATCGCGATACCGTTCGTGCTCGTCGGGATCGTGCTCCTCGCCGCAATCCAGGCGAACATCGTGCTGCTCCTCGCGCTCCTCATCCCCTACCTCATCATCGCCGTCCCGGTGGCGCTCCTGATCGCGGTGCCGTTCGTCACGTTCTTCCGGTACTACGGGCTGCTGGTGCTTGAGGGGCTTGCCCCGGAGTATCGCCTCCTCCCCGAATAACCCTTTTTTGCCAGGTATCAAGGAAAACAGTGGTTCCGGCAATACCAAAGGGTGCCTCGTGAGGCAGTCCATGGAAGAGAAAGACTCTTCCACTTTGAAACCATGAATCCCGATCAGCATGGTCGTCGAACCGCTGGTGATCCTTGCCCTGGCGCTTGCGCCGGGGGTGTTCTGGGCGTGGTACTTCTACCGCAGGGATAAATACGAGCCCGAACCGGCGGCCCTGATCGTGAAGATCTTCCTCCTCGGCGTCCTCGTCACGTTTCCCGTCGCCTTCGTCGAGGGGTTCTTCGGCCTCTTCATCGCATCCCCGCTGATCATGGGCGCCGTTATCGCGCCCATCGTCGAGGAGTACGGCAAGTTTGCGGTCGTGCGCCGGTTCGCCTACCATAACCCCGAGTTCGACGAACCGATGGACGGCATCGTCTACGCCGCAGCCGCCGCTCTCGGGCTCGCAACGCTTGAGAACGTCCTCTACGTCTTTACGGCATACCTGACATCGCCGGCGCTTGCCCTCGGCACGATCGCCGTCCGCGCGATCTTCTCGGTTCCGGGGCACGCGCTCTTTGCCGGCGTCTGGGGTTACGCCCTCGGCAGGGCCAAGTTCACGGCCGCCGAACGGCGACCGGCGATCGTTCTTCAGGGGCTTGTGCTCGGGATGGTGCTGCACGGTGTCTTCAACTTCCTGCTCTTCTCCGCCGAGATCGTCGCCTACGCCATGGCCGTCTTCATCCTGGTCCTGACGCCGGGGCTCTGGATCCTTGCAAACCGAAACATCAGGCGGGCGCTCGACCACGGGCACCGATAAGTGCACGAGAGCGACGTGATCGGTCTCCCGCAAGGCCGGCCATGGGCCCGGAAACACCGCCCATCACGCGATCCTGCCGGGGCGGCACCGCCCGATTCGGGCCGCGCTTCGATAGCCTTATTAGCCTGAAAATCCCATGTTGTAAGGCACACAGTGCGAAAGCACAGGCGTGCGCCGATAGTGTAGTGGTTATCACTAGGCGTTGCCAACGCCTAAACCCGGGTTCGAGTCCCGGTCGGCGCACTGAGACACTTTCCTCTTCAGGTTTTTCATCCGGCATACCTGCACGAGTTTTGCAACCTTTTTTCAGAAGAGCCACAGCACCCCTCCTCCTCGGGGGGCTGAAGTGCAGGAGATCCTACCTGAATATCCGACGATACTGACCCCCTAAAGATAAGCGCGGAACATTTATCGCCGCTACCGCCCCCTCATCGCGCTGTAATGGAAGTAAAGAGGGAACTCTCGCAGTTCGACCTGACGAACATCATCGTCGGGGCGATCGTCGGCGCCGACATCTACATCGCGTCCGCGCTCACCGCAGGCCTGGTCGGCCCGTTCTCGATCGTCCTCTGGGCGGTGGCCGGGCTCTTCGCCATAGCGATCGCGATAGTCTTCGCCTACTGCAGTTATTACGTCCCCCGTGTCGGCGGACCGTTCGCCTACGTCTCGGAGGCGTTCGACGACTTTTACGGGTTCCTCACCGGCTGGAGCATGTGGATCGCGGAACTCCTCGCCCTCCCGGTCTTTGCGATCGCGTTTGTAAATTACCTCCAGGCGCTCGTCCCTCTCACCCCGGCCGCAGGGGTCGCCGTCAAGGCACTCTTCATCGGATCGTTGACATTCGTCAACATCGTCGGCGTCAGGGCCGCGGGGAGGCTGAACGATGCTCTGACGATCGTCAAACTCTCCCCCCTGCTCCTCCTCATCGTGGCGGGGCTCGGCGTCTTCCTCGTCCGGCCGGAGACGGTCATCGCGAACTACACTCCGCTGCTCCCCCTCGGGCTCGATAACGCCTCCCATGCGCTGGTCCTGATCTTCTGGGCCTACGCCGGGTTCGAGATCGGGACGCTCCCGGCCGGCGAAGTGCAGGAGCCGCAAAAGACTATTCCCCGTGCAATCGTCAGCGGGATGCTGATCGTCTCCCTCTTCTACCTCCTGACGAACTTCGTGCTTTATGGGCTCATCAACTGGACCGAACTCGACCAAAGCACCGTCCCGCTCGTCGCCGCCGGCACCATCCTCTTCGGGTCGGCAGGCGCGCTCATCATGACGGTCGGCGCCCTCTTCTCGGTCTCCGGGTCGGACGAATCGGGGATGCTCGGCAGCGCCCGGCTTGCATATGCTATGGCGATAGACGGCCTCTTTCCCCGTGCATTCGCGAAGATCCACCCGCGCTACGGCACGCCCTACGTGATCCTTATCGCCCAGGGCGCTATCGCGTTCATCCTCTCCAACGTCGGGAACCTCTCCGGGCTGATATCCTTCGCCGTCCTCAACCTCGCATTCTCGTTCCTGCTCACCTGCTTTGCCCTCATCGTCCTCCGGAGAGACGACGGCGCAAACCTCCGCGGGCAGCACCTCCTCCCCCTTGCAGGCATCGCCATCTGCCTTTTCCTTCTCTCCTCAACCACAACCTTCGATAAGATCGCAGGGGTTCTGGTCATCCTGACAGGCATTCCGATCTACCTCTTCTACTCCCCAAAGACAGACATCGGCCACCTCAAAGATCTCTTCCTCTCTGAAGAGGCCGTGTTCCTGCGACGGCTCGAAGCAAAGGAGACGTACCTTGCAAACCTCCTGGGCCTTCTCCGCACGGTCTTTCGATGGGTCGGGCGGCCGCGAACCCGGGGGTAACGGTTATCCCGCAAACCCGGACCGGCCGGGTGAACCGGTTCCATAGACCCCGGATCCCGGTCGTACCGTCGCATCACGCAAAGGGATGCTTCGCCGTATCCTTCTGTGCAAGCACCTCGGCAACCGCCGGTTCGCCTTTGACAGCCCGGCGGATGGCGGTCTTTGTCGCCTCGTAGTTCCAGTCGTAGATCTTCTTCTTCTCCGCCGCATCCCACTCGATGAAGATCGATGCTATGATCAGCAGGTTATCAGCCTCCGCCTCCGGGATGATGCCCTCCGCGACACTGTCCACCACCGCCTTCGCGACGGCGGCCTGGGCCGGGCCGAAGATCAGGAGAGCCTGGCCCGCATTCTTGATCGTGACTTTGTTAACCATCAGCGTCGGGGGCTTTGCCGGAATATTCGGGGTGAGCACGGCAAGGAGCGGGGTGTGCCCCCGTGCAGGAGATGCGAGCGCCGTGACGAATGCCTGCTCCACGCTGCTCCCTTTCCTCCCGATGACCAGATCGACGTGGGCAACCTCCGGCCCTTCGCCGACGAGCGCTTCTCCGATGAGTGCATGTTCGAAATCAACCATAGTCTGATACCTCCTGAACAGGATTACGCCGGTATGGATGCATGAAGGTAATAAAACGTTGCGGAGCGTGGACCCTGCCGCGAGCGGGAACCGCAAGCAGTCGTCCCCCATGCTGTGCCCTGGTTATATGCGGTCGTCATACCGCCTATCCGCACGCACCAGGCAGGTACGGCCGGCGGCCGGGCCGCACGGAACGCCGCCGGGCCTGCAGAGATCATCCATGGTCATCCGGTGCTTCCCGAACCATACCCTTATATTTCCCGCTCCGTAGTATACCCAAAAACGCAACCTTGAGAGGGTTGCATCGTCTCAATCTGCGCCCGGCGCACCCGCCAAAAAAGGGGTGTTCCGGGCGCGTACCGG
>DUUU01000247.1 GCA_012841485.1 Armatimonadota bacterium | reverse complement strand
TGGTACAAGGCGGGCAGCGCGTTCTACCCAGCGACGGCGCCGCTTGGGAACTGGACGGGCAACAACATCACCAACTCTGCCGACCCCAACTACAAGAACCAGCTGTGGGACCGCGAGTAAGATCGCGCCCCTTTCGCGCCTGCCGGCAAGCCTGCCGCAATCAGGTGCTCGCGGCGCGACGGGTATGCACCAACCCCGCGTGTATCGCGCGGCGCTAAAGCACCGCGCTGCTTGTGAGCGAAGCCCCTTCGTGGCTTCCCCTCCCAGCCACCGCCACCGAATCGCGAGCGACGGGAACCGGAAACAGGGCGAACACCAAGGGTTCGCCCCTGCCGAACGTTCGTATGGGCCTCGCGTTGTTCGCGACCGCGTGGCGCTCTCGAAGGACGCCGAAGGCGTCCAACAACAGAGCCCAGGGTCTCCTGACCCTGGGTCTTGCAGGCAGAAAATACCTGGCACCCCGAAGGGGTGCGACAATCCGTGGTAGCGGCTTGTGCGACCTCTTCGAGGTTGTGGTTATTTGTGTCGGCACATGACCCAGGGTGCGGACACCCTGGGCTAAGCCATGCGGCCCCTTCAGGGCCAAGGCAGGGCGGCCTGCGGGGCGATGGGAGAAGAGACTGGAGAGATCCGGGCATTGGAGCCGGAAGCCTCTGCCCAGGGCCGATGCCTTATCTCGGAATCCCACCGGAAACGGCAGGCGCAGTTTACAGGCAGGCAGATAGGTGCTATAATACGGGCGCGTTGCACCTTGCCGCAAGGTCTGCCCTCCCTTGCAGAGGTTCCTGGGGCACTACTCGGGAGAGACTGCGCCAGCAGGTGCCAGCAACAAGCGCTCCGCAGCAAGGAGGATACCCATGGCAGCGGGTTCGCCGAGAATCCTGGTAGTGGATGATGAGCCGGCCATCGTGGAGGGTCTCTGCGAGGCGCTCGAGCTGATGGGCTACCAGGTACAGACGGCGTTCAACGGCCAACAGGCCTTGGAGGCAGTAGACCAGGTGTGTCCCGATCTGATTGTGCTGGATGTGCTGATGCCCCGCATGGATGGCCTGCAAACGCTGGAGATACTTCGCGGCAAGCCGGCCACCCGAGACACCCCGATCATCCTGCTGACCGCGCTCGGATCGGATATGGATATCATCGAGGGGATCAAAGCGGGCGCCACGATGTACCTCACCAAGCCGGCGGAGATCTCCAAGGTGGTCTCGCTCATCTCCGCCATCCTGGGACGGCGGCGCGCGCTTGAAGGCGAGAGCGCGGGGAGCCTCCATCCGGTCGCTTCAAAGAGATAGGCACTCCGTGAAGGATTTCGCTTTTTACCTGGGGATTGGTTTCACCCTCCTGGGCCTGGCCTATACGGCCGTGGTCCTCTTCATTCGCGGTGCCACGTTTGGCCCGGAGCGTCGGCCCTACGTCTTCAACGGCGTCGCGCTCATCCTTCTTGGGATCTCCCTGCTGGCGCGCGGCCTGGGAGTGGGCAACTGGGTCATCTACCTCCTCTGGGCGATGGCTGCTTACCTCGCCATTCGCGCCAGCCGCGAGATTCTGGCCTCGCGCCGCCGCTAGCGGCGCAGCTCCCCCGCGGGCCCCCGGCCCTGGTTCGATGCCGCATGGCACGCGCGTGCCTCCAAACGCGCCACCGCCTCCGCGAAATAGCCCTCGTCCAATTCGAAGCCGATGAAGGAGACGCCCAGCCTCGCGGCGGCAAGCGCGGAGCTGCCGATGCCCAGGAAGGGATCCATGCAGATCGACGAGGCGTTGCTGCCATGCAGCCGGTAGCACCATTCGGGGAGCGCGATGGGGAAAGAGGCTGGGTGGGGCCGTTGCGTCTTGCCGTTCTGAATGGTGTCGTAGGGGATGAACCAGGTGTTCCCGCGGCAGCGCACGTCGTTCGCCGCTTGCCGCCAGCGGTGCACGTTCGATTTATCCTGATAGGGCACGCCGATGGCGAGCCGGTCGAGCGTGATGTCGCCGGTGTGTGTAAAGTGGAAGATGTACTCGTGGCAGTCGTTTAGAAAGCGCCCGGAGTTGATCGGCTTGAAGTGGCCGATGCCCAGCGGCGCGGCCTCCCGCCCGGCACGCCCCATCGTCTCCGGGTCGATGGCGATTGACTTCACCCAGTGAATGGTGTTCTGTAGCCGCAGATGCTCGCCCACGCGCAGAGCGACCTGGAGAGGCACCCAGGGGTCGCTTGGCTTGCTCCCAACGTTCAGAAAGAGCGAGCCCTGCGGGGCGAGAACCCGCTTCACGGCCGCTGCCCAGCGGCCGATCCATTCCAGATACTCCTCCCGCGGAATGGTGTCATCATACCGCGAGTAGCGAACGCCCAGGTTGTAGGGGGGCGAGGTCACCACCACGTCGACGCTACCCGGTTGTAGCCCGGCCATTCCCTGGAGACAGTCGCCGCAGAACAGCGTGATCGTGGCGGTTGTACCATCATCGCGCTGCTGCGTTGCCTCCCATCGGCTGGCTTCCCGGCGGGTGATCTGCCAGGTTGGAGGTGCCTCTCCCATCGTCTCTTGCTGCATCGCTGGTCTTTATCTCTAGAAAGCCGGCCGCGAAAGAGGCCAGCGAGGATGCTCCTGGCTCTGCGGGTGGGCCAACTGAAAGGTGATTCGCGGAACGAGTCACTGAATGGGCCCGTGGTTGTTGCTCGTAGCGTGGCGCGCTGATGATTCACTATTCGTCAGGAGGCGCGTGCCCCCCTTTTGCTTCCGGATCACCAAGGCAGGGGTGCACAACTCGGGGGCGTCATTCGCCGCCACCGTCGGCGGTTCATTTCGTCATCCAGAGACGATCACAGGTATTACCTGTATTCATCTGCGTCGTCTGCGGATAATCCCCCGAGCGGACGTTTGGCGCGCAAAGGCGCCGGGTACGACGGGGACGGCTGAAGGCGGCGGATGCCATGCCGTCTCCGGGATGGGGAGGTGAAGCGCGATGGCAAAACGCGAAGGCGAGATGACGGTTCGCGAGGCCGGCCGCAAGGGCGGCGAGACGACCGCGGAGCGCCATGGCCGCGAGTTCTACGAGGAGATTGGCCACCTGGGTGGCGAGAAAGGTGGCGAGGTGCGCAAGCGGCAGCTTGGGCACGAGGGTTACGAGGAGCTTGGCCACAAGGGCGGCCAGCGCGTGCGCGAGTTGATCGAAAAGGGCAAGGAGGCCGAGAGCTAGTAGCAGCCTCAATTGATTCAGGCAAACAGGGGGCGCGGGAGTAGCCTCCCGCGCCTATTGGCCTGCGTGTAGTCCCCTTCAGGAGCCACCCTCTCGGGCCTCCTGCGCGCGGGGCGAGCCTATGGGGCTGGCTCCGCCTTTCAATTCGAAGGCACGGCAGGCGGCCGCGTAGCTTTTCGGGGTGCCGATATCCATCACATAGCCCTCGAAGCGGAAGGCATGCACCGGGCGTCGGGCGAGGAGCCACGGCACGAAGTTGCCCGGCGCATCCGGGTTGTTCCCGCCAGAGAGGTACTCCTCGAAAAGGGGTAGCGTCTCGCGCTGGTATAGGTAGGCCGGGGGCACCGACAGGTCGCTCCAGGGCTCGGGTGACTTTTCCTCAAAGCGGAGCACGCGACCCTCGGGGGAAACAGCCACGATTCCCGTGCGTTTCAGGCGCTCCGGATCATCCAGCCGGTAGCAGGGAAGGCAGTCCGTGCCTTTCGCGCGCGCGAAGGCGGCGAAATCCCGGAAGGAGAACGGGAAGATGTTGTCGGCCGCGGCGATCAGGAGCGGCTCATCGAGACCGAGCGTCCGGATCGTCCAGGCCGCGTCGCCGATGGCGCCCAGTCGGTTCTCCGGGGTATCGGTGCCGTCATCGAGCACTTCCAGGGGCAGGCGCGCCTGCCTTGCCCGGGCCCAATCGCGAAAGTGGCTGGCAAAGCGGTGGTTGGTCACCACCGCGATGCCGTCTAGCTCGTCTAGTGTCTCCAGTTGGTCTACCAGATAGTCGATGAGCGCGCGCCCGCCGATAGGAAGGAGCGGCTTGGGCCGGTCTTTGGTCAGGGGATAGAGGCGGGTGGCATAACCCGCGGCAAGAATGAGTGCTTTCATAGAACTCGGGCTCCCTCATCCGGGCGGCACAGATCGAGGCGCCACCGTCCGGCCAGGTCGGGATGGCGCGGGTTGAACTCGCGCTCCAGTGCTTCCTCAATCGCCGGGCCCGCGTCTGGAGCCGCCAGCGCGAAGCAGGCGCCCCGAAAGCCGGCCCCGCTAAAGCGCGCGCCGTAGACGCCCGGGACGCCGTTCAGGATGCGCACGAGATCGATGAGGGCCGGCGTGCCACACTCGTAGTTGGTGATGGAACTCTCCCCGGAAGCGGCGATGAGCGCGCCGAGACGGCGCAGGTCGCCCGCGGCCCAGGCCGCGCGGCCCGCGCTGGTCCGCTCCTGCTCCGTGAAGAAATGCCGGGCACGCTTCGCCAGATCGGTCGGCAGCCGGTGACCATACTCCGCGAAGAGCTCCGGGGAAACGTCGCCCAGCAAGGGGCGCTCGCGCGGAGGCTGCCCGGACGCCTCGAGCAGCAGCCGCGCGGCCTCCTGACACTCGGCAACCCGACGGTTGTAGCCGGTGCTCACCAACGCTTGCTCGATCCCCGAGTGGATCACAGCCAGCCGGAAGTCCGGCAGATCGTTGCCCGGAGGAATGTGGGCGTACTCGCCAGTCCGGCAGTCCATCGCGGTCAGCGCGCCCTTGCGGCTGAGGAGGATCATCGATTGATCGAGGATGCCGTTTTGCAGGCCGATGTACTCGTTCTCGATCACCCGATCCAGCTCGATATTCTCCTCCGGCGTGACGTCCAGGGCGTTGGCGTGCTCCAGCGCCAGGAGGTAGGCGACGCCTACGGCGGATGAGGAGCTGAGGCCGCCCACGGGAGCCTCGCCGGCGATCCCGCCGCGGATGCCGCGCGAGAGCTGCCACCGGCGGTTGAGGGCAACCGCCGCGCCTGCGGCGTAGCGTCCCCAGGCCGGTGAGAGATCCGCTGGCGGAGCATCTGCCGAGAAGCAGACGCGCCCTTCGTAATCGCGACTGCAGAGGGCCACCTGCGCGTCTGGCGAGGGACTGAACGCGAGCAGAATCCGCCGGTCAATGGCGGTGCCGAGCACATCGCCGCCCTGGTGGTCCACGTGCGCGCCAAGCAAGCAGATCCGCAGGGGCGAATAGACCCAGCGGATCGATTCCATGGCGGCTGCCGCGGAACGGGCGGCTGTCAAGGCGACTTCTTGTGTCTCCGAGAGCGTCTTCATGTTTTTCCTCGGGGGCGAGGTGGTCCCCGCCTTGGTACGGCCTGGTCTCGGGGCCTGAAGTGATCTCCGTGCAAGCGGCAAGGACGGGTACGCGGCTCTTACTGACCGATTTCGCGCGCGCGGTCCTGAGTCCTGCCCATGCCGATTGGGATCAGGCGTGGCCAAGACGCAGGGGATGCGGGTCGTCGGACCGGCGCAGGGAGGGGGCGGCGCGGTCGCAGAGAGGCGC
>DUUU01000246.1 GCA_012841485.1 Armatimonadota bacterium | reverse complement strand
TCTTCGCAGAAAGCCAGGAGGCGACCGTCGGCATGAACAGCCGTTATCTCCTGAAGGACGGAACGATCGCCTGGTACGCGTACTCCTGGGAAGATGTGCTCCGCCCCACCGGACCGTACGACCCGGATCTCCCTGTGCTCGCCGCGGTTGCCCCCTCGGGCGAGACACGCGCCGTGCTGTTCAGCCATTCGGTGCATAACATCGGCACGCTATCGCGCGAAACCTACTCCCCGGGAACCTACGGCCTGGCCGCTCAGGAGCTGGAGCGCCAGCACCAAGGCGTGACGCTTTTCCTGCCGGGGGCTTTCGGCTCGACGCACTATACGGGCGGGTTTGGCGCTACGCCGCTTCCCTATGCCCTGACCACCGCCGAGCGGGTTTACCGCATTGTGGAAGCCGTGAAAGAGGGCCTGGACCGCGCGGTGGCCATGGACGTGGATGCCATTCAGGCGCTGCGCCGGCCCTTCACCTATCGCCTCCGCACCTTTGATGAGGCCAAAGAGGCCGCCACGGTGCAGCGCTGGGCCGAGAAGTACACTCCGCGTGAGGCAGCGAGCCATTGCCGAGCCTTTGCCGAGATGCGTCGGGAGATGGCACCCGTGCAAGGCGAGGAGCGCCAGACCTGGCTTCACGCCATCCGTCTGGGCGAAATCGCTCTCGTTGGGATCCCGGGAGAGCTGTTTGCCCATCTGGGGCTGGCGATCCGGCGTCGGTCTCTCTTCCGGCATACCTACGTCATCGGGTTGGCCAACGGCACCATCGGCTACATCGGCGACCGCAAAGCCTACGAACTGGGTGGCTACCAGCTCTGGGCGGGCTGGCACAGCCGCTCCGAGCCGGGCACCGGAGAGGCGATGGTTGACCAGGCGGTCGCGATGCTCGAAGAGCTCGCCGCGTAGCCGCGCGAGGCCACTCGTCGGCCCTGGCTTCGCGGCACTTCTCACCACCAGGGCCTGCTATCAGATCGAGTATCTGGAGGAACACCGGAATGATCCACTGGAGCGCGGAGGCGCACCGCCGTCGCCTGCAGAACATCGGCCTCGCGGAGAGGAGCGTGCGCCGGGCACTTCGCCGCCACCTCGTTCGCGACTACCTCCCCGGGCAAGTCACGTACAACCTGGGGGAGTACCCCTGCGCGCGCCCCTACGAGCCGTCCGAGGCGGATGAGCGCCTGCTGGACGAGTACCGCGACGCCGGCGTGGAGCTGATCCAGGTTCACGAGGAGTGGAACGATGCCCAGCGCCTCTTTGGCGGCGACAAGTTTACCCCGGTGAACCCTTCGGGCCTCCGACGTTTCCTCGAGATGGCGCACTCGCGCGGACTGAAGGTCCTCCTCTATGCTTCCACCGGCTTCTTCGAGATGCGCGATCCCGATTTTCGCCCGGAGTGGGCCCGCGCCGGCAACGTGCTCGCGGAAGCATGGTACCAGTATGCGCGCTGCTCGCCTGTCAGCCCCTCGTGGCGGGCTTACCTCCTCCCGCGCCTGCTTAGCCTGATGGATGAGTGGGGCGCCGATGGCATCTACAACGATTGTGGCTACAACCGCGCGGCCTGGAACCAGCCTCCCACCTCGGACGAGGTGCTTGCCTTCGAGGAGCGCCCCGATCACGATGCCGCCATCGCCGACCTCCTCGCGCTCGTCTATGCCGAGGTGAAGCGGCGTGGTGGGATCTTGAAGGTTCATTTCAGCGGCACCGGTGCTCCCCGCACCGAGCTTCGGACCTACGACTATCTTTGGGTGGGCGAGGGGGTCCAGGACCTGGATGCCCAACGGGAAGTGGTGAAGCACCATGGGCCGTACGTCATCCCGGGCTTCGATCTCTCGCGCGCCCAGCCGGCAGGAGAAGACGAGCTCTACCTGCATACGATCCCCTATCTGCAGTTCCCGCTTCTCATTGGTGGCCAGCCCGTCACCGGCGAGCGGATGATGCAGCCCGGGCTTGAGTATCAGGATGAGGCGACGGACTTCTGGACACGGCACATGCGCGCCATCTACCGGTATGCTCAGGAGCATCCCGAGGGCCCGCGCTCCTATGGTTGGTGGGACTCCGTGCCGGGCCGACCGGACGCGAAGGAACGCTTCTTCCATTGGCTGAGGCTGTATCGGCCGATGGTCACCGCGGGCACATGGGCCTACCTGGAGATCGCCGAGAGCGACCTCTTCCGGGCTGCTTTGCCGAAAGGGGTGGTCGCGTCACTCTTCGCCAACAAGGAGCTATGGCTCGTCCTCGCCAACTACGGGCGATCCACGGTCGAGGTGCCCACGCGCGACACCTACCTCCCTGAGAATATGCCTGGACAACCCGGCACGCTCTTCCAGGTGCCGGCGCGCTCCCTGCTCATCCTTCGCCGGCACGAAGCAGGGTAGGGGACGCCGGCAAGGGCAGGCGAGTTCGGCAACGGTGTGGTATCGGACCAACCGCGAGCGCGATCCCGGGGCCGGCTAGGCACCAGACGCGGCCTGCTGCTCCCGCTCGTAGAGGCGCTGTTCGATGCGAGTGGCGTGGCGGCAGAGCACTTCATACTCGCCGTTCACTTTGGTGACCTGCTGCACCACCCACAGCTCCCCCTCCTCGTCCTCCAGAAAGCGAGACTTCGGCTCTGCCGGGAGCCGGAACGCTCGCGTGCCCCGTGCCATCGTCACACGCATGCGAGACCTCCTCATCGCGCATTCTTGCCTGGTAAGACTCCTACCCTGTTACGGCGGGTTGCTACACGGAGTCGGGGGGCACAAGCAGGTTTACCACCGGCTTGTGTGGTGCATAATAGGAGAGAGGGCCGATCGAACGGCGGCGTCTCCAGGAGGTAGGGTGATGACTGATGAGCAGATGGCGCAGCTCGCGACGCTGACTCCCGAGGAAGAGCTCCGACTGCGCGAGGTGGAGGAGGAGATGGGCGATGTCTATCTCATCGCCTATGAGCAGCCCCTGGTGCCGGCGCTTCTTGATGAGGAGAGAGTGCGGCGGCTGCAGGAAGTTGAGAAGGAGATGCCAGGGCGAATCGTGGTGGCCTACAAGAAGATGTAGCCGGTCTCGCTGGCTGGCATCAATAGGGGGGCAGATGAACGGGAGTGGTTAGGGATGGCTCCCTCTCATTCCCGTTCACCTGCGTCTATCTGCGGCTGTCGGTACTCACCGGCTTACTTGCGGCGCTGCGGCGAGTTGAGCACCTCCGGGTTGACCGGCGCGGGCGGCGTCGTCCCCTTCAGCCCGGCGATCAGGTTCTCGGCGGCCAACGTGGCCATGCGAGTGCGCGTGGCGAAGCTGGCGCTGGCGATGTGTGGCACCACCGTCACGTTGTCGAGCGTGAGCAGCGGGTCGTCCTTCGCAATCGGCTCCACATCGAAGACATCGAGGCCGGCCGCGTAGATCACCTTATCGCGGAGGGCCTCATAGAGCGCCTTCTGGTCAACCACGGGGCCGCGCGAGGTGTTGATCAGGATCGCGGTGGGCTTCATCAAGGCGAGCTCGCGGGCGCCGATGAGGTGCCGCGTCTCAGGCGTCAGCGGCGTGTGCAGCGAGACGAAGTCCGACTCCTTGAGGATCGTATCGACATCGGCATACTTCAGGCCGAGTTCGCGCTCCGCCTGCTCGTTGCGGACGACGTCGTAGTAGGTGACTTCCATGTCGAAGCCGCGGGCTCGCTTGGCCATCTCACGGCCGATGCGGCCGAGACCGATCAGGCCCAGCTTCGCGTGGTGGATATCCTGACCCAGCAGGAGCGTGGGGCCCCAGGTCTTCCACTTGCCGTCGCGGGTGAACTTGTCGCTCACGACGATGTTGCGCGCGGTGGCCATCAGGAGCGTGAATGCCAGGTCCGCGGTCGTCTCGGTCAGCACACCGGGCGTGTTGGTGACTAAAATGCCGCGCTCGGTGGCCGCCGCGACGTCCACATTGTCGAATCCGACGGCGTAGTTGGCGATGACCTTTAGCTTCTTGCCCCGGTCCATCACCTCGGCATCCATCTTGTCGGTGAGCAGAGCCAAAATGCCATCGAGAGCGCCAATTTTGTCAAGGATCAGGTCCCGCGGCGGGGGCAGCTCATCCTCCCACACCTCAACGTCGGCCACCTCGCGGAGCATATCGATGCCCTGCTGAGGAATTTGCCGGGTGACCCATACTTTGAAGTTACCGGCCATGCAAGTCCTCCCAACGTGTGCTATGAAATACCCCGGCGCGGGATGAGGCGTGAGGAGTGGGGAAACGAGACCGCAGTAATCGCATCCCCGGCCGCGCCAGGAGCGGATTCCCCTGGCACTTCCTCACCCCACCGCGACCCGCGGCCTGGTGACAACTGGGGCCATGCCGGGCCCCCTCGGGTTCTTAACCAATCCATTCGGGACGACCGGGCAAACTCCTCCCGGGCGCCCGGGATGAAACAAGGGCTTCATCCGCATCGCGCGCAGATATCCGCCCGCGCGAGCGCGCAACCTTCACGCGCCAGACTCGTCCCTATATACAGGAGCTCACCACGGGGAGAGCAGCGCCGCAGGGGAATGCTCCACGGCAGAGAATCGGGAGTACATGCATGATGCGCCAGGATGTTTCGGCGGCCATTTCAGCAGGCGGGACCGGGCTCCTCAATCTGAGGCGGGGAGGTGCTGGCGTGATTCACCCGCGTGCCCCAGCGGCGGTGGATGAGTCCGATGCGCGAGGCGGTGTTGCCGACGCGCTCACGGATGACGTGCTCGTCGCACGCGCGCGCGCGGGGGATCGCGATGCCTTCGCGCTTCTGGTGACGCGCTATCAAGACCGCGTCCACTCCATCACGCGCGCTTTCGTTCGCGAGCCGGATGATGCCCTCGATCTGGTGCAGGAGACGTTCGTCAAGGCGTTCCAGGGGTTGCCGCGCTTCCGCGGCGGTTCGAGTTTCTACACGTGGCTCTATCGGATCGCCGTCAACAACTGCAAGGATTTCCTGCGCCGACGCGCGGTGCGCCCCTCCATCTCTCTTGAAGAGGAACTGCTCCAGGACGCTGGGTCCGAGCCGGCTTCCCATCACCCCCATGCCGATCCCGCGGGAATGGCAGAGCGCGAGGAGCTGTGCGCCGTGGTTCAGGCCGCCGTGGCGATGCTACCCGAGAAGCTGCGCCTCGCCATCGTCCTCCACGACATCGAGGGGGTTCCCCAGCGGGAGGTGGCCGAGATCCTGAAGTGCCCGGTGGGAACGGTGAAATCGCACGTGTTTCGCGGCCGCCGCCAGCTGCGGAAGCTACTCGGTGACTATGTGGGGGATAAGGATTGATGCGATGAGATGCGAGCGGATACAGGAGGAACTTCCGGCCTATCTGGAGGGGGACCTCAGCGGAAGGGCGCTCCGGCGGGTGGAACGGCACTTGTCCGAATGCGAGGCCTGCCGTCGGGAGAGCCGCGCCTTGCGGCGCACGGTGGAGCTGCTCCACCCACTCGGCGGGCGTGCCATCCCGAGAGATGTGACGGCCCTGGTGATGGCGCGCCTCCCGCCCCCGGAGGCTCCCGTCCGGGAGGTTCGGCGGCCACGCCCCCTGCTGCTGGTGCCGGCGATGCTGGCGGTTGCCGTGGCGCTGGCTCTCTCTCTTGCCACCCACGTTCCCTCGCGCAAGCGGGTGAACGCCGAGGCTCCCCGGACGGTCTACCTCCGGGAATACGCGCAGTTTCGTGCCAGCCAGGAGGTTGGCGATAGCACCGGGCTCTTTCTCCTGGCCAGTGAGATGGTCCGAGAAGCACAGTAGGGAATGGGAGCGATGCGTTGGTCATGCGTGCTGAGGTCGGCTGCGATGGTCGTGATGCTCCTGGCGGGGGGCGCGGCGTTCGGGGCCCAGCAGCCTCGTTCCAAAAGCGCCAGCCACCGATGGCTGCGACTGATGGCCGTGGGCCGGCAAGTGCCGTATGAGGGGGTTCAGACCATCGAGATGCGCTTTGCCGGCCGGCGAACCACCGCCACGGCGCGCGTCGCGCAGAGCCGATGCGCGACGCGCACCAAGATCCTCAGCCCGGCTCACATGCGGGGGATGGAGATCCTCGAGCGAGGCGGCCGGCGCCTGGTGCGCCGGCCCGGCGGCACCCATTGGAGCGCGGGCTTGGGGAGCATTCCACCCGAGCCACGACGCCTTTTGCGCAACTACCGGGTGAGCATCCAGGGGACGGCAGAGACGGCTGGCCGAGGCGCGACCATCGGCGCGATCTCCTCGCGTGCTTCAGGCAAGCTGGTGCGCCGCATTTGGCTGGATTCCGAGAAGGGCGTCGTTCTCCGTGCCGAGCACTACAACTGGGAGGGCCGGCTTGTCTATTCAACCGAGTTTCAAGAGATTGATTACGCAGTGACGCTGGACGAGGAGGAGTTCGAGACCGGGAAGCTGCCAGTCCGTGGTCCACGGACCGTGCCCGTCGAAGTGCCTGAAGCGGAGCTGCGCAAACCTAGCTACGTGCCGGCGGGGTTTAGGCTGATCGGGCGCCCCTGCAGCGTGCGCACCAAACGCGGCAACGCGATTCATCTTCGCTATGGCGACGGCCTGAATGTCATCTCCGTCTTCATTCGCAAGCTAGAGCCGGACGATGATCGCAAGAAGCCGGCGCCCCCTCGCGCCACGGACGAACCGTTCTCTGCCATCGTCCAGCATGTGAAGGGCGACTACCGGGTGACGGTCATCGGCGACATCAGCCCGGCGGAGCTGCGCCGCATGGCCGATTCGCTTGATTGACGCCGCCGCCTGATCAGCGCGCGGCCCTGGCGACGCTCTGCTCGACCTCCGCGCGCGAGGGGATCGAAGACTGCGCGCCGAGCCGGGTGACGGCGATGGAGGCAGCGTGTGACGCCCAGCAGGCGGCTTGGATGAGATCCGCTCCTTCCGCCAGGGCTACGGCAAGCGCGCCGTTGAAGGTGTCGCCCGCGGAGGTGGCATCCACCGGCGTGACCGGGACCGCGGGCACGTGCGTGATCCCCTGGTCCGTGGCTACCAAGGCGCCGGCGACACCTAGCGTGAGGAGGATGCTGCGGCGTGTCTTCTCTTGAAGCCGGGCCGCGAGATCGGCAGGGTCGGCTGGCTTCGCCGGATCGAGGCCACACAGTACTGCGGCTTCCGTCTCGTTGGGTGTGAGGAGGTCTACCTGATCCAGCAGGGCATCGGGGAGTGGCCGGGCCGGGGCCGGATCCAGGATCACGCGCGTCCCCGCCTGTGCTGCCAGGTGGATGGCATGCTCCACGGTCTCAAGCGGGATCTCCAACTGTAGCAGGAGCACGTCGGCCTGCGAAAGGACGCTCGCGGCGCGGTCGACATCCTCGGGGGCGCACCGGCCGCTGGCGCCGGTGGCCACGACGATGGTGTTGTCGCCGCTCCTCTCGACGGTGATCAACGCCACCCCCGAGGCCGCGTCCGGGTCGGTAGCGACGAACTCCGCGCGCACGCCCGCCGCGGCGAGGTTGTCGCGCTGGTATCCGCCGTAGAGGTCCGCTCCGACGCGCCCGACCATGCACACCTCGCCGCCGAGGCGAGACGCGGCAACCGCCTGGTTCGCGCCTTTGCCGCCGGGAAAGGTATGGAAGGTGCCGCCCAGAAGCGTCTCGCCGCGCGCTGGAAGGCGTTCGGCGGTGATGACCAGGTCGGTATGAATGCTGCCGACGACTACGATGCGGGGCATCCGAGCCTCCTCATCCGATGGGAAGATAGCCGAAGAGCAGCAGCACCCCGAGCGTCACCATCGCGGCGACGATGACCGCGGCTACTCCCTGAGAGACGCTGTGGCGCGTTCTCTTTGCCCGGGCCCAGATCACTGCGGGCAGAAATGCCAGCAGCCAGAGCGACCGCGCGGTGAGGAGCACGGACGCGGCCAGGACCCCGGCCGTGTAGACGGCGAGGTGCATGCTGATCTTCCAGCGATGGGTGATCGCCGCGAGAACGATCCCGTTCGCGATAATCGCGACGCCGAGGGCGATGAGCGGGAGCGGCGCGTTCGTGAGATGGAGGAGCGCGGTGCCCGCGGCGCTGCTGGTCAGGGAAAGGATGAAGGGGCCGCGGCGCTGCTCGCGACGCATCACGTGAATGTCGGTGATCCATCCCGCGCGCGTGCCCAGCATGATATAGAGGAAAGGAATCCCTGTGGAGAAGAAAACGGTGATGCCGGACCAGGCGAAGAAGTGGTACCAGTCTGGACTGTAGCGCCACGTCAGCGCGAACGCGAAGCCAGGCAGGATCACATAGGGACTGGTAGCTGCCGAGATCGCCAGCGCGGCCCAGGCCGCGAGCGCGTTGTCGCGGCGCGCCTTGGCACGCCCGCAGAGGCGGTCATACTCCGTCGTTGCTGGCTGCTGGCACACCAGGAGCTTCCTTTCAGTCCTCGATCTCTCTTCGCCATCCGTCGCCCGGATCCTGCGTGGTTTCATTTGTCACCCCTCTTCGAATTGTGTTATAATGTCGTCAGTAGTCTGAGGGCACCGCAGGCCGTGAGTGCAAGACGCCAGTCGTTTCCGCAACACGCCGGCTGCCCTTTTTTCGTAAGGTGCGGGACACCGCAGCCGCTGATCGAAGCGAGGGGCTCACCGGGCTGCATCGGTCCTCCGGGAGGCAGTCGGGGGCCCGTTCCGAGACGCCTTCACGTTCGCCGGCCGTGGAGTGGCGCGGTGCGGCGTGCGCGATGCCCCTGGCGGCGGGCGAATGACGTTGGCGGTGCCGGGTCAGAAGTTGCGGTGGGTGAAGACACGGTGCCAGTATGATTTGTTCGGAGGAGCGTTTTGAACATAGGTAGATCTGTGAGAGCTCTAGTTACCATACTTGTCATTGGTGCGCTGGTGTTCCTGGCGAGTGGCCGGTTTGGTGACCGGATGGAGACCGTGGAGAAGGTCCCCTATTCGAAGTTCCTTGCCATGGTGCGCGAGAAGCCAGAGTCTCCGATTCTTGAAGTAACGCTCGAGAAGGACAAGATCGCCGGAGAATACAAGAAGGGCGGGAAGTTCCAGACCTACGTACCGGAGATCTTCAAGCAGACAGAGTTCCTGCAAAAGGAGCTCGCGGAGAACAACGTTCGGTTCGACGCGCAGCCGTCGCACCTCTCCGATATGCTCCAGGGCCTGCTCGTCTCGGTGCTTTTCCCGATCGGGATTCTGGTGCTGTTCTGGTTCTTCATCTTGCGCCAGGCGCAGAGTGGTGGCAACCAGGCCATGGCCTTTGGGCGTAGCCGAGCCAAGCGGTTCAACGAGAACGTGCCGAAGGTGCGCTTCGAGGATGTGGCCGGCGTGGATGAGGCAAAGCAGGAGTTGGCCGAGGTGGTCGACTTCCTGAAGAACGCCAAGAAGTTCCAGGCGCTGGGCGCCAAGATTCCCAAGGGCGTGCTGCTGCTGGGACCTCCTGGGTGTGGTAAGACGTTGCTCGCGCGTGCCATCGCGGGCGAGGCGCAGGTGCCGTTCTACCACATCAGTGGTTCGGACTTCGTGGAGATGTTCGTCGGCGTGGGCGCTTCCCGCGTTCGTGACCTCTTTGAGACGGCCAAGACCAACCGGCCCAGCCTCATCTTCATCGATGAGATTGACGCCGTCGGCCGACAGCGTGGCGCCGGTCTTGGCGGTGGCCACGACGAGCGGGAGCAGACTCTGAACCAGCTCCTGGTGGAGATGGACGGCTTCGATGCCAACTCGGGTGTCATCCTGATCGCGGCCACGAACCGGCCGGACGTGCTTGATCCGGCGCTGCTGCGCCCCGGCCGTTTCGACCGGCGTGTGGTCGTGGATCATCCCGATGCGCATGGCCGTCGCGCCATCCTGGAGGTTCACGCCAAGGGCAAGCCACTAGCCGAGGATGTGGATCTGGATGCGCTGAGCCGGCGCACCCCCGGATTCTCCGGCGCCGATCTGGCGAACCTGGTGAACGAGGCGGCGCTCATCGCCGCGCGGCGCGAGAAGACGTCCGTCTGGTTGGAGGACTTCGAGGATGCCATCGATAAGGTGGTGGCCGGTCCGGAGCGACGCAGCCGGATCATGAGCGGCAAGGTGAAGGAGATGGTCGCCTACCATGAGGTGGGACACGCCATCGTGGGTCACCTCATGCCCCACGTGGATCCGGTCCATAAGGTGTCGATCCTGCCGCGTGGTATGGCGCTCGGCTACACGATGACGCTGCCGGTTGAGGATAAGTACCTCACCAGCAAGAGCGAGCTTCTGGATCACATCACCTTCGCTCTGGGTGGCCGTGCCGCCGAGGAGCTGGTCTTCGACGAGGTGACCACGGGCGCTGAGAACGACCTGAACCGGGCCACGGATACGGCGCGGCGCATGGTGTGTGAGTACGGCATGAGCGAGAAGCTTGGTCCGCTCACTCTTGGCCGGCGCCACGGCAATCCGTTCCTCGGGCGCGACCTCATGGAGGATCGCAACTACTCCGAGGAAGTGGCGAGCGCCATCGACCAGGAAGTGCGCCGGATCATTGACGAATGCTACGACCGCGCGCGTAACATCCTGATGTCCAATCGCGCGCTGATGCGGCGTGTCGTGGAAGTCCTCCTCGAGAAGGAGACCATCGAGACCGAGGAGTTCATCCGCCTGATGGAGGAGCGCGTGCCGGACGCATCCGACGCCGCGACCGGGCATGAGGAGAATGCCACCGTCGCGGCAGGCGACCCGGCGGTGCCTGCCGGCGCGGCGGGGGCCTCGCGCGAGGAGTGAGGCTCTCGCGCCACGGCGCGAACGGTAACCTGAAGCCGGTTCGGGAGGGCATCTCCTCCCGAACCGGCTTTTTTCATGGATGAGGTGGCGAGGAAACCCTGCCGCGCGGGCGCGAACCCCTGAGCAACAACGCGGGGGAAGATTCGCGGTTGACAAAGGGGCACGGGCGTGCTAAGGTGAGCGCATGAGTGCAACGGTCTCTCCCCCAGCGGCCGGCCGTGAGCCGGTCATGTCGCGCGATCTGGCGGTGCTTTCGGCATCGTTCTTCCTCATTTTCATGGGTGCGGGCGCATTCCAACAGTACCTGATTCGCTTCATGAAGGATGTCACCGGGCGCAGCGCGACCGAGTGTTCCTGGGTACTGGCAACGATCTATCTCTCCTTCCTGGTCTGGCGTGTTCTGGCGGCCTACACCATTCGCTGGTTGGGCGACCAGCGTTCCATCTTCCTCGGGCAGGTCACCTACACCCTCTTTCTGGTGTTTGCCATCTTCACGCGGGAGTACTGGCTGCTACTGGCCGCGGCGGCGCTTTGGGGTTGGGGCGCCTCGGCGATGTGGATTGCCAGTAGCACGCAGGTCCTGGATGCCTCGGCGCGCACGCGCTACGGCAGCGCCTCCGGCGTCTTCTACGCGGCAACCCACCTGGGGCAATGGCTGGGTGTCATCCTTCTCGGGTGGCTCCTCACTCAGGGGGGCTGGGGTCCACTCTTGGGAGTGGCTCTGGGGGTGAGCGTGCTCGGGAACGTGGTGGCCCTGGCGGTGCCCCGCAAGTACGTGCCTCGCGAGGAGCCGCGCATCAGCAAAGTGTTTGGCGTCCTCCGCTCGCCGGAGAGCAAGGCGCTGGCTATCCTCCTCTTTGTCTCCAGCGCCGGATTTGGGCTGATCCTCAGCCTCTTTGGCACCCTGCTCAGTGGCCAGACCCTGGTGTGGGTCACCTCCGGGTTCTATGGAGGGCGTCTCGTCTCCAGCTGGTACGCGGGAAGCATCTCCGACCGTTTGGGCCGGCGCGGGGTGCTCGTCGCCGGTTTCGCGCTGGCGGCGGCCGGCATGGTCTGCGCCCTCCAGACGGGCAGTCCGGCCGCGCTTTTCGTTGCCGCCCTCACGCTTGGGGTGCAATCGGGCACGGTGCCGGTCGCCGCGATGGCCATGGTGGGCGATTTTACCGAGCCCAGCCGCCGCCACATGGCCTTCGGCGCGATTTACGTCTGGCGCGATCTGGGCGTGGCGCTCACCATCCTTGGGGCGCAGCAACTGGTGAGCCGGGTTGGCCAGGGAGTCTGCTTTGCCACCTTCGCAGTGCTCTTTGCTGTGTGCGCGCTCCTCTCCCTTGGTCTACGCGAGAGGAAAGGAAGCGCGGGGTGAGAACGAAGGATTCCGCGCTTGGTTGGGGAATCTCTTTCTGGGCGTGGCCGCTGTACGGGCCCTTGCCATCCAGCTGGTGGAGCCTGGTAGCCGGTGAAGAGCACCGATGAGGGAGATGAGCTCTTTGATGGAGGTGGAAGGTCTCCTGTCAGGTAGTCTCGAGCACCAGCCGCGTGCCTGTCGGGTGCTGGCGCGGATGGGAAGGCGCCCCTACCGAGAGGACGCGGCGTAAGGGGCCTGGCAGACGACTTGATGTGTTGTGCCCGTACGTCCCGTATGCTCTCGCGATCACGAGGAGGGAGTCTCGACATGTGCAGTAGGAGGCGTGACGCGTTTACGCTGATAGAATTGCTCGTTGTCATAGCCATCATCGCTATCTTGGCGGCAATTCTCTTCCCGGTCTTCGCGCGCGCGCGGGAGAATGCGCGCAAATCCACCTGTCAGTCCAACCTGAAGCAGCTGGGGAACGCGAACATGATGTACGCCCAGGACTATGACGAGAGGACATTGCCCTACTCATCACTCCCGTCCGGCGGGGGCGAGAGGTGGTTCATCCTGGTGCAGCCCTACCTGAAGAACAGCGACGTCCTGAAGTGCCCGTCGCAACGGATCACCACCGGGCAGCCGACCAGCTATGGCCTGAACCGCGCGACCGGCTCTCTCGGAGAAGGCGGTACTCCGGGGGTGTCCCTGGCCACCATCCAGAACCCCTCCGAGACGCTCGCTTTCCTGGATACGCGCGCGCATGACAATGAGGCCGAGGGGTTCGCCACGTTCTATGCCCCGCCGGCGGGGAATCCAACCTGGGGCACGTACGGGTGCCTCTCCGACCGCCACTCGGACGGCTTGAACTGCGCGTTCTACGATGGCCACGTGAAGTGGTTCAAGCGCGACGCCCTCTGGGCGAAGCCTGAGTGGTTCGATTTCAACTGATGCCGTCGATCGGGGGCGAGCGCGGCTCTCGGCGGTGAAGGCGCCAGGGCGGTGGAACCCCTGCGGTCTGGCTTTCCGCGGATAGGAAGAGGC